>JAIEQQ010000134.1 GCA_019747615.1 Phycisphaerales bacterium | reverse complement strand
GTCGACATCTACCGCCTGCAGAAGTTCGAGCGTTCGAACCAGTCGACCTGCATCAACCAGCGTCCGCTGGTGAAGGTGGGCGATGTGGTCAACGCCGGCGATATCCTGGCCGATGGTCCCTCGACCGAGCTGGGCGAACTGGCGCTGGGCCGCAACGTGCTCGTCGCGTTCATGCCCTGGAACGGCTACAACTACGAAGACTCGATCCTGATCAGCGAACGCATCGTGAAGGACGACGTCTTCACCTCGATCCACATCGAGGAGTTCGAGGTCATGGCCCGCGACACCAAGCTCGGGCCGGAAGACATCACCCGCGACATTCCGAACGTCGGCGAGGAAGCCCTGCGCAACCTCGACGAGGCGGGCATCGTCTACATCGGCGCCGAAGTGCACCCGGGCGATATCCTGGTCGGCAAGATCACCCCGAAGGGTGAATCGCCGATGACGCCGGAAGAAAAGCTGCTGCGCGCGATCTTCGGCGAAAAGGCCAGCGACGTGCGCGACACCTCGCTCCGCCTGCCGCCGGGCGTTTCGGGCACCATCGTCGACGTGCGCGTCTTCAACCGCCACGGGATCGAGATCGACGACCGTACCCGCGCGATCCAGAACGAGGAAATCGAACGCCTCGCCAAGGACCGCGAGGACGAGCGCGCGATCCTCAACCGCGCCACCTTCAACCGCCTCAAGGACATGCTGATCGGCCAGGTCGCCGCGGCTGCGCCGAAGGGCTTCAAGAAGGGCGAGACGATCACCGAGGACAACCTGGCCGAGGTCGAGCGTTACGAATGGTGGAAGTTCGCCGTTGCCGACGACAAGGTCCAGGGCCAGCTCGAAGCGGTCAAGGTCCAGTACGACGCGACCGTCAAGGCGATCCAGGAGAAGTTCGAGGACCGCAAGGAAAAGCTCGAGCGTGGTGACGAACTCGCCCCGGGCGTGCTCAAGATGGTCAAGGTCTTCGTCGCGGTGAAGCGCAAGCTGCAGCCCGGCGACAAGATGGCCGGCCGTCACGGCAACAAGGGCATCATCAGCCGGATCCTGCCGGCGGAAGACATGCCCTTCCTCGAAGACGGTACCCCGGTGGACTTCGTGCTGAACCCGCTGGGCGTGCCGAGCCGCATGAACGTCGGCCAGATCTTCGAAACCCATCTGGGCTGGGCCGCGCGCGGCCTGGGCAAGAAGATCGGTGCCGCGCTCGATGCCTGGCGCGAAGCCAATCCGAACCCCGTGGCCGGCGCAGCGCCGGAAGCGGTCAAGGAAGTGCTGCTCGACATCTATGGCGACAACTATGCCGCCGAGATCGAGGGCCGCTCGGCTGACCAGATCGTCGAACTGGCGGAACATGTCCGCGGCGGCGTGCCGATGGGCTCGCCGGTGTTCGACGGCGCGGTGGAAGCCGACGTTTCGGCCATGCTGCGCAAGGCTGGGCTCGACGAGAGCGGCCAGGTGACGCTCTATGACGGCCGCACTGGCGAAGCCTTCGACCGCAAGGTGACCGTGGGCTACAAGTACGTGCTCAAGCTGCACCACCTGGTCGACGACAAGATCCACGCCCGTTCGATCGGCCCCTACAGCCTCGTCACCCAGCAGCCGCTGGGCGGCAAGGCCCAGTTCGGCGGCCAGCGCTTCGGGGAAATGGAGGTCTGGGCACTCCAGGCCTATGGTGCCGCCTATACGCTGCAGGAAATGCTGACGGTGAAATCGGACGACGTGGTCGGCCGCACCAAGGTTTACGAAGCGATCGTCAAGGGTGACGATACTTTCGAAGCCGGCATTCCCGAAAGCTTCAACGTGCTCGTCAAGGAAATGCGCAGCCTCGGCCTCAACGTCGAGCTTTCGAGCCTCACCGACGAAGACGAAGGCGACGATTTCGCGGAGGCGGCGGAATAGGAAGCGCAATTCCCCCCTCCCGCATGCGGGAGGGGTCGGGGGTGGGCCAGTCAGCCGACTGAACTCACCCGGAAGGACCCACCCCTAACCCCTCCCGCAAGCGAGAGGGGGATAAAGGAAGAAAAACATGAACGACCTGACCAAATTCACCAACCAGATCGCCAAGCCCGAAGTGTTCGACCAGATCCAGATCGGGATCGCATCCCCGGAACGGATCCGCTCGTGGTCTTTCGGTGAGATCAAGAAGCCCGAAACGATCAACTACCGGACCTTCAAGCCCGAACGCGACGGCCTGTTCTGCGCCCGTATCTTCGGCCCGGTGAAGGACTATGAGTGCCTGTGCGGCAAGTACAAGCGCATGAAGTACAAGGGCGTGGTCTGCGAAAAGTGCGGTGTTGAAGTCACCGTCACCAAGGTTCGCCGCGAACGCATGGGCCACATCGAACTGGCCGCGCCGGTTGCGCACATCTGGTTCCTCAAGTCGCTGCCCTCGCGCATCGGCCTGCTGCTCGACATGCAGCTCAAGCAGCTGGAGCGCGTGCTCTACTTCGAAAGCTACATCGTCACCGAACCCGGCCTGACCCCGCTTGAGAAGTACCAGCTGCTGACCGAAGACGAGCTGTGCGATTACCAGGACGAGTACGGCGAAGATGCCTTCTCGGCCGGGATCGGCGCCGAAGCGGTCAAGCACATGCTGATCAACCTCGACCTCGAGCAGGAAAAGGAAGACCTGCTCAAGGAACTGTCCGAGACCAAGTCTGAGCTCAAGCCGAAGAAGATCATCAAGCGGCTCAAGGTCGTCGAAAGCTTCATCGATTCGGGCAACCGCCCCGAATGGATGATCCTCGATGTCGTGCCGGTCATCCCGCCCGAGCTGCGCCCGCTGGTGCCGCTCGATGGTGGTCGTTTCGCGACCTCGGATCTCAACGATCTCTACCGCCGCGTGATCAACCGTAACAATCGTCTGAAGCGCCTGATCGAGCTGCGCGCGCCGGACATCATCGTCCGCAACGAAAAGCGCATGCTGCAGGAAGCCGTTGA
>JAIEQQ010000059.1 GCA_019747615.1 Phycisphaerales bacterium | reverse complement strand
GCGAACCATCATCGTCCGGGCGGATGTCGATGGGTCGACGAATCGACGTCCCGCTTTGATCTCGGGAGGCGGCAGCTGGACGCGCTTCTCATCGAGTTCACTGAGGGCCTTGGCGAGGGCATCGCTGGTGGCGGGCTTGCCGTGCCAGCCGCCGCCGTGCATGCCGGTGACGCCCCAGCCCTTTTCGGTCTTGGCGACGATGGCGATGGGGGTGCCCCAGGTGCCGGCGTTCTTGGCGAACTCGTCGAGAGCGCCCTTGATGGCCTTGGGGTCGTGGCCGTCGATCTCGAGGACCTTGAAGCCGATCGCGGTCAAACGCTTGACCTGGACTTCGGCGGACTGTTGATGGCTGACGCGCTCGGCCTGGCCGTAGTCGTTGCAGTTGAGGATGGTGCAGACGTTCGTGAGCTTGCGCTCGATGATGAAGTCGTACGCCTCGGAGATCTGGCCCTCGCGAGACTCGCCGTCACCGATGATGCAGTAGACGCGACGGTCGATGCCGTCGATCTTCGCGGCTTCGCCCAGGCCGGCGGCGACGCTGAGGCCCTGGCCCAGTGAGCCGGTGGCGGCGTCAAAGAACGGGAAGCCTTCCATCGGGTTCGGATGGCCGTCGAGCTCGCTGTTGGCTTCGCGGAGGTTCTTCAGGTCCGCGACGGTCAGGGCGCGACGGTTCTCCGGGTCCTTGCCGTATTTCACGCCCAGCTTGGCGCACGCGGCGTAGACGATCGGCACCGCGTGGCCCTCGCTCAGGACGAGGCGGTCGCTGGTCGGGTAGTCGGGGTAATCCGGGCTCCAACGCATCGAGTTGAACATCAGCACCGTGACGAGGTGACCGAGGCTCATACACGTCGTCGGATGCCCGCTGCCGGCGGCGGCGCACATCTCGAGCGAGAGACGATCAAGCTCGATGGCCTGAGCATGGACGGCGGCTTCAAATGACATGGTTCAGCTCCGGTGAGTGTGTGTAATCAGGTGTGTGTGAATGCAGAAGTATCGGACCAATCCAACCCCGCCCCGAGACCTTACCGCCAGAACGAGTGCGATCCCGCATTCGCCCGCGCGATGGGCCACGCAAACCGCCGGACCGAGCCACGCGGCCACGTTTGGCAAAGCCACCCAAGTGTCCCATTGACCGATCAAAGACCGATCAGACTTGGCACGCGCTTTGCCGAGACTCCGCAGAGCGTAGCGACAATCGCCCCTGCGGATCAACCCGCACGGCGTGGAATTCGCAACTCTGATGGCCCCAGGGGAGTCGCGGGGGGTGGGGTGCCGCCGGGTGTCGGGCGAACGGCGCTCGGCTCGTCCGCATCGGCGAGCGGGGGGTTTGGAAGATGGCGAGCCTTCGGCACCGACCCGAAGACGGGTCGGTGGCACGACGCGTACTTCGATGGCTATTGCTTCCGACTGACCTCGACCTGTCCGCCCGGGCGGTCCTTGATCATGAGGCCCATCGCCGCGAGCTCGTCGCGGATCTGGTCGGACTTCTTGAAGTCCTTGGCGGCCTTGGCGTCGCGCCGGGCCAGCAGGAGCGTCTCGACCTTCGGGTCGGGCGTCAGGCCGCCGACGTAGAGGCCGATCTCGGTGGCGGTTGAGGCTGGCACCGCCAGCGAGAGCACGCCGAGCACTTCGTCCATCAGGCGCATGGTCCGCGCGTCGGCCTCGGTTGGCGTGTCCAGCGAGCCGGCCCACTGGTTGATGACGCCCAGCGCGCCGGCGATGTTGAGATCGTCGTGCAGGCACGAGGCGAACTCTGCGAGGACGGGGCTCTGTGCGACGGCATGAGCGGGCGTGCCGGGGCTTGCCGCGCTGGGGGCGGCGGCGATGACCTTGCGCCAGCGATCAACCATGCGCTGCGAGTCCACGAGCCCCTGCATCGTGAAGTTCGCGTTGGTGCGGTAGTGCGTCTTGATGAGTTCGAGGCGGATCGCCGCGGGCTCGATGCCTTTGGTGAACAGATCTCGCGCCGTGTAGAAGTTGCCCTTGCTCTTGCTCATCTTGGCGCCCTCGATGAAGAGGTGGCGCGGGTGGAACCAGGTGCGTGCGAAGAGTTTGCTGCCGGTGTAGCCGCGGGTTTGGGCGATCTCGCATTCGTGATGCGGGAAGGCGTTGTCCTCGCCGCCGGAGTGCAGATCGATCTCGCCCAGGTCGTCGGCCAGCCGCATGGCAGCCATGACGGAGCATTCGATGTGCCAGCCGGGATAGCCCGCGCCCCAGGGCGAGTCCCACTTCATGATGTGGCTCGGGTCGGCTTTCCACAGCAGGAAATCGGCGGGGTGTTTCTTCTGGCTCTGGTTGTCGTCGCTGATGCGGCCGCCGGCGCCGCTGCGGAGGTTGTCCAGCGTGTTGCCGCTGAGCTTGCCGTAGTCGGGGAAGCTCTGCACGTCGTAGTAGACGACCTGCTCGCCAGCGGGGCCCACGGCGTATGCGTGGCCCTTGTCGATCAACGCTTTGATCATCGCGATCATCTCGGGGATGCAGCGCGTGGGGCGCGGCATCAGCGTCGGATCTTTCTGCTCATCCAGCGCGACCTTGAGCCCGAGGCGGCGCGCGTCTTCAAGGAAGCGTCCCGCGTAGAACTCCGCGATCGTGTACGGGTTGGTCGGGTCGAGCTCGGTGGCGGCCCCCTCGGGGAGCTTGCCGCTCTTCTTGGCTTCGAGCAGGCGCTTGCCGGCGACGGCCATGCGGTCCTCGCCGTTTTCGCCGCCCTCGGCGTCGTCGGTCATGTGCCCGACGTCGGTGATGTTCATGACGTGGATGACGGCTCTGGGCGGGCGCGCGGTCGATCCGGCGTCGTTTACGAGTTCGCACAGGGGCGATTCGATCCAGCGACGCAGAACGTCCGCCGCGAGGAAGGAGCGGAAGTTGCCGTCGTGCGCGTCGTCGTACACCGTGGGGCCGCAGGAATAGAACGTCACCCGTCG
>JAIEQQ010000393.1 GCA_019747615.1 Phycisphaerales bacterium | reverse complement strand
GGATTTGCCTACTCGTCTGTTTCATTGGTTGCTCTCGGGCGGCTTCATCGCCGCGGCGATCATCGCGCTGGCGCTCGGCGAGCACAGCCCGCTGTTCCCGTACCACGCAATCATCGGCCTGACGATCGCACTGATGGTCTGCCTCCGCGTGATCTGAGGCATCGCGGGCACGCGCTACGCGAAGTTCGGCACGTTCATCTTCGGGCCCGGCGCACTGATCGAGTACATGAAGGGCACGCTCATCGGCGGCGGCAAGCGTTACATCGGGCACAACCCGGGCTCGGCGCTGGCGATCTTCGCGCTGCTGGCGCTCGTGCTGGCGATGGCCGTCACCGGCATCATGCTGGGCCAGGGCAACGAGAGCGTCAAGGAGCTGCACGAGATCCTCGCGTGGGTCACGGTGGGCTTCGTCGTCGTGCATGTACTCGGCGTCGCGCTGCACACCATCCGCCACCGCGAGAACATCACGCTGAGCATGATCCACGGCCACAAGCACGCCGAGCCCTCCGACGCGATCACATCAGCCAAGCCGATCATCGCGCTGATCTTTCTTGCCATTGCCGGGGCTTGGGCCTTCGGCCTCGTCCGCAACTACAACCCCGCCACGCAGACCACCACGCTTCCACTCATCGGCACCGTGCTGCAACTGGGCGAGAATGAGAATGAGGGCGGCAAGAGCAACGGCGGCAATGGCAGCACCAAGCAAGACGACGGCGATTGACGGCGCAGGAAGATCCGCCGGGGACGCTCCACTCGGTGTACGCGCCATGGACTCATCACGGTCGGAGCATCCCAGCTCAGAGTCGCGCACCGAAGAGCGCACCCACGCCCGCCGTGAGGCCCATCGCAAGCGCGCCCCAGAACGTCACGCGGGCGGCGGACTTCCACACCGGCGAACCACCCGCGCGGGCCGCGAGCGAGCCCAGCAGCGCGAGAAACGCCAGCGACGCGCCGGAGACGCCCCAGACAAGCCACTCCTTCGGCAACACCAGGACCAGCAACAGCGGGAGCGCGGCGCCGACCGTGAACGTCCCCGCCGAGGCGAACGCCGCCTGCACCGGGCGGGCGGCGAGTTCTTCGGTGATGCCCAGTTCGTCGCGGGCGTGGGCGTTGAGGGCGTCTCTGGCCGTGAGTTGGGTTGCGACCTGCGCCGCGAGGGATTCATCAAGTCCGCGTTTGACGTAGATGGCCGTGAGTTCGGCGTGCTCTTCGGCGGGCTGCGTCGCCAGTTCATGCTTCTCACGTGCCAGATCAGCCGACTCGGTGTCAGCCTGTGAGCTCACCGACACATACTCGCCCGCGGCCATCGACATCGCGCCAGCGACCAGCCCCGCCAGCCCGGCGACCAAGATGCCGCTGCGCTCCGTGTCCGCCGCCGCGACGCCGACGATGAGGCTCGCGGTTGAGACGATTCCGTCATTTGCACCCAGCACCGCGGCACGCAGCCAGCCGATGCGATGAGATCGGTGGCTTTCAGTGTGGCGCGTGATCACAGCGTCAATCCCCCATCTGCTCGCCCAGCAAGGCAAGCTCAATCTGCAGTTTGGCCAGCACGCGGGTCTTGGCTTGGTAGACCGAATCGCGTGACAAGCCGAGGTCCGTCGCCACGCGCTCAACCGGCTCGCCGAGCACGAAGACCCGATGGAACGCATCAAACGTCGGAGAGCCAGCATAGCTTGCTCGCACCCGCTCCATCCCTGCGCGCAACTGGTGAAACTCCCACTCGGCGTCCCACGCTTGGTCCTCCGTCTCGTCCGTCGCTGCGCTCGTGCGCTCGCGCCTTGCCGACGAAGCGGCCGTCGTGAGCACGCGTTGCACCTCATGGGCGACGCAGGCTTTGAGGTATCCGCGGAATCGCCCTTTGCTCGGCTCGTAGCAGAACTTCGGCTGGGCGGCGAAGAAGCCCGTCACCATCTGTTGCACGAGGTCCGGAATGTGGCTCGCGGCGAGCCCCTGCCTTCGGGCAAAGCCGGCGATGATGGGTTCATAGCGCTCGCAGAACTCGGCCCACGCCACCTCGCGGGCGTTGCCGTTGGACTTCAGACGCAGCATGAGTGTGGCAGACGTGGGTTGCATGCCAGATTGTACAATCCGCTTCGAATCACGCACTCTGAGTGTCAGATCTCGGGGTTGGCTCTCTAGCGTTGGTCGCACGTTGTGAATGATCTCTTCAGGAGCAAGCCACCCGTGAGTTCAACAGAGCGAAAGTCTGCCCCGGAGGTCATCGACCTGTTGCTCAGCATGCCGGAGGATCGTCGCGCCGCCGCGGCGCGGCTGATATGTGGTGAGGACGGGGCGTTGCTGGCCCTGGTGACGAGCGCGCTTTCCGCTGCGCGCCAGGATGACCTTCTGAGGCGCATCCGCGACGGCGAGTCGACCGCCAACATGGTCTCCGATATGGGTGCCTCCGAGCCGACGCATCGTCTGCCAAGTGCGAATCGCCCGGGCTCGACGATCGGCGCGTACAAGCTTCTGGAGCGCCTCGGCGAGGGCGGCTTCGGCGAGGTCTACGCGGCGGAGCAGAGCGAGCCAATCAGACGGCGCGTCGCGGTCAAGATCATCAAGCCAGGAATGGACTCGCGCGCGGTGGTCGCTCGCTTCGAGGCCGAGCGCCAGGCCCTGGCGATGATGGACCATCCGAACATCGCCAAGGTGCTCGACGCGGGGACGACGCCGGCGGGACGGCCGTACTTCGTGATGGAACTGGTGCGGGGCGTGCCGATCACGGCGTATTGCGAGGAGGCTCGCCTCTCGCCACGCGAACGCATCGAGCTGATGATCCCCGCGTGCCAGGCGATCCAGCACGCGCACCAGAAGGGGATCATCCACCGCGACATCAAGCCCGGCAACGTGCTGGTGACGATCCTTGATGGCAAGCCGGTACCAAAGGTCATCGACTTCGGCATCGCCAAGG
>JAIEQQ010000166.1 GCA_019747615.1 Phycisphaerales bacterium | reverse complement strand
GCGCGAAGGTCCGCGTGCTTGACAACCTGTCCGGTGGCTTCGCGGCGAACTTGCCCGACGGCGCGGAGCTGATTCAGGCCAGCATCTTGGATGATGAGCGGCTTCGCGCCGCCGCCAGCGGCGTCACGTATGTCTTCCACCAGGCGGCCATGGTCTCGGTTCCTGAGAGTGTTGAGAATCCGCAGCAGTGCATGCGCGTGAACGTTGAGGGCACCGAACGTGTGCTCAACGCGGCGAGGCTCGCCGGTGCGCGGCGCGTGATGTTCGCCGCCAGCGCCGCGGCGTATGGCAACAACCCGACGCTGCCCTCGAGCGAAGTACACCTGCCCGACGCGTGGTCGCCGTATGGCATGAGCAAGGTCTCGGGCGAGCTGCTGATGCAGACGTACGCCCGGTGCTACGGGCTGAGCACGATCAGCTTGCGGTACTTCAACATCTTCGGTCCGAGGCAGAACCCGCTGAGCCCGTACGCCGCGGTGATCAGCAAGTTCATCCAGGTGTTGCGCGATGGGAAGAAGCCGACGATCTTCGGAGATGGCTACCAGACTCGCGATTTCACGTACATCGATAATGTGGTGTTGGCCAATCTGCTCGCCGCGAGCAGCCCGAAGCCGCTGGGCGGCGAGGTGGTGAACATCGGCACCGGTGCCCGGGTCACGCTGCGCGACGTGCTGACGCAACTGGGGCGGATTCTGAAGGTGGATTCTGAGCCGACACCGGGCCCCGAGCGGCCGGGCGACATCCGCCACTCAGTCGCGGACATCACTCGCGCGCAGGAGCTGCTGGGCTACAACCCGATCGTCGACCTCGGCGTGGGCCTCGAGCGGACGTTGAACTCATGAGTCACGCACATCAGCATCCGTCATCATCGAGCGCCGCCGCGAGCCCGCAGGGCGCGCGACCGCCGCACACCACGCGCGTGCCCCGGGGCACTCCGGACGATCCGTGGATGGAGATGCAGCCGCTGAGCGCGTACGACCCGGCGTCTCACGCGCCGGGCCGGCGGCCGGTGAGCGTGCTGGTGCTGACCAAGAACGAGGAAGTGAACATCGAGGCGTGCCTGAGCACGCTGAACTTTTCTGATGACATCGTTGTGCTGGATTCGTTCAGCACCGATCGCACGTGCGAGCTGAGCAAGAAGTTCCCGAACGTTCGCGTCATCCAGCGGAAGTTTGATACCTGGAGCAAGCACTCGAACTGGGCGCTTGAGAACATCCCGTTCAAGCACCCATGGGTCTATTACTCCGACGCCGACGAGCGTGTGACGCCGGAGCTGCACGACGAGGTGATCCGTGTCGCCAACGACACGGCGCAGCCGCATGTCGCGTTTCGCCTGCGGTACAAGAACATCTTCCTGGGCCACTGGATCCGGCGCGGCGGTCTCTACCCGGTCTGGATCATCCGGCTCTTCATGCCCGACAAGATCCGGTACGAGGACCGAGAGGTCAACGCCCACCCGGTCATGAAGGGCACGCTCGGCGATCTCAAAGAGCACTTCATCCACTACTCGTTCAACAAGGGCCTTGTGCCCTGGTTCATCAAGCACAACTCCTACTCGGACATGGAGAGCAAAGAGGCGGTGCGCGTCATCGAGAGCGGGGCGTTCAACACCCGTTGCCGGCAGCTTTTGTCGCGACAGCCGGGGGTGGCGCGCCGCGCGATGAAGGACCTGTCGTTCTACCTGCGCCTGCGGTTCTTTGCGCGGTTCATTTACATGTATGTCTTTCGCGCCGCGTTCCTGGATGGGACCGCCGGGTTTCACTACGCGCTGATGATCTCAATGTACGAGTACTGGATCGAGGTCAAGATCCGAGAGCGGCGTTTCTCGTGGCGCGAGCGCACGGAGCGGGCGGTGGCGGCGATGCTGGCCGGGCCATCGACCGACAGCGCGCTGAGCGCCCCGCGCGCCGCCGGCGAGCCGAAGATCGACATCATGATCCCGACGCTGAACGAGGCGGCACACATCCGCGAGACCGTGCTCAACGCGCGATTGCTCGGCAATGTGTTTGTGCTCGACTCATTCTCAACCGACGGCACGCAGCAGATCGCCCGCGACGCCGGCGCGACGGTCGTCGAGCACGCGTTCGAGAACTATTCCAAGCAGAAGAACTGGGGCCTGGACAACCTGCCCATGACCGGGGACTGGGTCTTCATCATCGATGCCGACGAGCGCATCACGCCGGAGCTGGCCAAGGAGCTTCGCGACGTTGCCAAGAAGCCCGACGCCGCCGAGGGTTACTTCGTCAACCGCGTGGTCATCATGATGGGGCGTGCGATCCGCCACGGCGGGATGTTGCCCTCGTGGAACCTGCGGTTCTTCAAGCGGGGCAAGTGCCGCTACGAGGACCGCACCGTCCATGAGCACATGGTCTGCGACGGGCGAACGGAGTATCTCAGCCACCTGATGCTGCACATCCGTCGTGAGACGATCAGCGAGTATCTGGCCAAGCACATCAAGTACGCGGACATGGAAAGCGACGAGTGGATCAAGATGCGCGTGGGTCGCGATCAGGCGGCGCGGGCGCACCGGCTGTTCCGAGATCTGCCGCGGTACCGGTTGTACCTTCGACGAGACTACTGGCCGCGCGTGCCGCTGAAGCCGCTGGTGCGTTTCGTGTACATGTACGTTTTCCGGCTGGGGTTCCTGGATGGCGCGCCGGGCTGGCATCTGTCGTGCCTCATGGCCAGCTATGAGTACATGATCTCGCTGCTGTATCGCGAGAAGCAGCAGCGCTTGAAGGACGGGCTGCTGAGCTTTGATCCGGTGAGCGGGCGAGTCGTCGCGACGGTGCCGCCATCGCAGTGAGAACGCGCCGTGGCACAGTTACGGCTCTGCGGATCAGTGCCCGCCGACCAAAAACAGTCCACCCGCACAGATAACCAAAGCCCG
>JAIEQQ010000237.1 GCA_019747615.1 Phycisphaerales bacterium | reverse complement strand
CATGATCGTGCCTCCTTGCACTTGTGCTGACGACGCTGTTCATCGGCCGATACTCACGTTCTGATACAGTCTCTTAGACGCCTACGAACTCAGGACCGAGTCCGGCAGGACGACCGCCTCTCGGCTCGACGACAATCACGCCCGAACCGGCGAGTACATCGCGTACACACATGTCGGCATGCTTCGAGGCGGTGTGCATGTGCTTGATGTGTCTGAGTGCGGCGGCGGATCAGGCGTCTTCCGCTCGATACTGCTGGTCCGGCTCGACGATGTTGCACAAAGCAGACTGCTCGGCGATCGCCCAGGCGTACTGATCATGTCGTCTGTTGACCAGATATCTCTCGGGGATCGCGATGATGCGCGCGTCTCAGTAGAGGGTGACGGTGTCCTCATCCAAGGCAGGCTCGAGGGCGAGCTCGCCGCGCTCGGTGCCGGGAAAGACTGGGTCGTTCTGAAAATGCGGTAGTTGACGCTCGCTCGTTCCACCTGAACATACGGAGTATCTCCCATGTCCGAAGCAACCGTGGTATGCCCAAAGTGCCGGCACGAGTTCGCCATCTCGGAGGCCGTGACGGCCTCCATCGAATCGAAGCTGCAGGCCACGTACCTCGAAGAAACCGCCAAGCGCGAGAAGACCATCGCCGCCCGCGAGCAATCGCTTGTGGCTAGCCAGGCGGCGCTTGCCAAGGCTCAGGCTGGCATTGATGAGCAAGTGGCGGCAAGATTGCCTCGATGGCCAGGCAGATCGATGATCTCAATAAGAAGGCATAAGAGGGGTCGCAGCAACGCCAACGCGAAGTGGCGGAACTCGATCTCGAGGCAACGCTTCGCGCCAAGTTCGCCCGTGACACGATCGAGCCGGTTCCCAAGGGACAGTTCGGCGGCGATGCCGTCCACCGCGTCGTCACGATGATGGGGCAAGTAGCGGGCACCATTCTCTGGGAGTCCAAGCGCACCAAGACCTGGTCCGACGGGTGGCTGTCCAAACTCCGCGAGGACCAGCGTGCCGCAAAAGCCGAGATTGCGATCATCGTGATCCAGATCCTCCCCAAGGGCGTCCAGAGCTTCGATCTCATCGATGGGGTGTGGGTCACCTCGCCAGGGTTCGTTGTCCCGCTCGCCGTGGCTCTGCGCCAGTCGCTCGTTGACCTGGCCGATGCTCGCATCGCCGGCGAGGGTCAGCAAACCAAAATGGAATTGGTGTACCAGTATCTGATGGGCACCGGCTTCAAGCAGCGCGTTCAGGCGTTGGTTGAGCAGTTCACCGAGATGCAGGAAAGTCTGCGGAAAGAGCAGAAATGGGTCACGTCCAAGTGGGCGGAACGTGAGATGCAGTTTGAACTGATTCTCAAGGCGACCGCGGGCATGTATGGAGACCTCCTTGGCATCGCCGGCCGGAGTCTGCCCCAGGTCGAGGGGCTGACGCTGCCGGCGTTGGAAGCGGGCGAGACCCAGAAATAAAGCGACGGGACAGGTCACAGCCGCACCCGAGATGATCTCCACAAGAGGAGGCAATTCAGTGTTTCCAAACGAGCAAAAACCCGACGTCGAACAAGATTGTCGTTTCAGAAGCGGGCCTTGGGTCGGCTTCTACCGGCAAGGCCGGACGCAGAGCCGACAGCGCATGACGCTGACCTTCGCAAATGACCGCATCGGGGGGAGTGGGACAGACCCGGCCGGGCTTTTCGACCTCAGCGGCACCTACGACACGACTGGAGCCGTCGCGTGGACGAAGAGCTACTGCACGCATCGGGTCTTCTACGACGGCAGCGCGACCGAGGGCGATGGCATCCCCGGAACCTGGTCCGTCAAAGGTGCCGGTGGTATCGCGATGGATACGGGGCAGTTCCACATCTGGCCGGACGAGGTGGCGATGGAAGAGGCGAAGTCGCTCCGAAAGCAAGAGCCGGTGCCCGCCTCGTGAGCGATACACCAGGTCCAACATCAGCATGACGACTGCTGGCACGTACTCGGGGCATGAGTGCCCAAAATCAGAAGGGGACATCGTGATGAAACGAGACATTGAGATCATCTGCGGCGACATCACCCACCTCGAGGTCGATGCGATCGCGAACGCCGCTCGACCAAGTCTGCTCGGTGGAGGCGGCGTGGACGGCGCAATTCACGCGGCTGCCGGACCGAGGCTGCTGGAGGCATGCAGGGCACTGCCACAGGTAAGGCCTGGCATGCGCTGTCCAACGGGTGAGGCGAGGCTCACTCCCGGTTTCGATCTTCTCGCAAAGTGGGTCATCCACACGGTTGGCCCTGTCTGGTCCGGAGAGGAAGGTGACGAAGACGAACTAGCCGCTTGCTACGCCAGCGCCCTGCGGCTTGCCTCGGAGCACGCGATTGCCACCATCGCGTTCCCGGCAATCAGCACCGGGGCGTACGGCTTCCCGGTTGAGCTCGCGGCGAAGATCGCGATCCGCGAACTGCGGAAGGGGCTGGCGACTTTCCCGGTTTTCAAGCGGGTGATCGCCTGCTGCTATGACGAAGAGGCCGAAGCGATCTACCACTCCTTGGCGAAGCGTGGGTGAGGGCAGCCCTGAAGACCTGGTCTCCGAAGGGAGCGTGATCTGTTTATCCGCGTCGCACCGTCCACCAGAGAACGCGAGAGCGAGAGAGGTGTTTGACGCACCAATCCCGAGACGCATGGTGTCCGGACTTTGACCCTCTGAAACGGCCTCGAACCGAGAGCGCAGCCGGTCGGTGACCAAATCGCCAAACCGCTCGGATTCTGCGGGGTTGCTGGCCACCCCGCCGCGACGGGCAAAACGGGCCGCCTGTAAACCAAACGACCCCGCCGCGAGGCGGGGTCGGAAGGAAACTCCCTATCCACAACTGGTTCAAACGGTTTCTCTCCGGGCGATCTGGGAATCTGCATCAC
>JAIEQQ010000499.1 GCA_019747615.1 Phycisphaerales bacterium | reverse complement strand
AGCATGATCGGGCACATCTTGTTCGCCGCGACGATCGCGCCGGGCTTCGCGGCGCTCGGCGCCGCCGGGCTTGTCGGCCCGCCGGATGCGGACGGCTGCTTCGTCTCGCTCTTGCACCCACCCAACGCAAGCACACTCAGCACCGCAACCGCGCCGGCCAACGCGCCAACACGCCCCATCCGAAGTACTCGCCCGGTCTTCATATCAAGCCTCCTGAAATCGCGACCACCATCATCCCAAACCCCGAGCAACCTGCAATCCACGTGCTCACCCTCGCACCAACGAGCCGTCCGATTTGCTGCTTCGCTGCTTCGCTGCTTTGCTGCTTTGAACTTTGCCACCCTGCCACTTTGCCACTCTGCCACTTCCCAATCACCCCCGCGCCCACCACGCCTCCACCAGCCGCTCCGCCGCGCCGCGATACAGATCGACCAGCACGTCCCGCGGCAAGCCAAAGCCGCGCAGCGTCGGTGCGCTCATCTCGTTGTACTTCATCGGCTCGCACATCTTCAAGTCTGGATCCGCGATCGGGCTTTCGGTATCCCCTTCGCCCTCGAACATCTGCCGCAGCGCGTGGTGACGGCTGCAATACAGGTCAAACGCCTCGTCCGGCGAACTCGCCAGATCACCCATCGCGCTCAAGCCGCTCTTGGATGGCGAAAGCTGATCTTCCATCACGACCAGATCCGTCCCAAAGAGCACGCGCCCGCGCCACTTGGTGAAGAACGCGACAACTTCCTGACGCGGATGCTTGCTCAGCTCGCGCACGATCCACTTGGTCGCGGACGTATCGATGTGCAGGTTCGGATGGCGCGTGAGCATGCCATCGAGGAACTTCAGGTCTTCGGGCCAGCCGCCCATGTGAGCCGCGATCCACGGGCTGGTAAACTCGTCAAGCATGCGCTCAAGGCCGATGTATTGGTGGGCTTTGGTGCCGTAGACACCGCTATCGCTGTACTTGGCTTTGAACCACGTATCAGGATCAGCGACATGCACCATGAACATCATGCCCAGCGACTGCGCCAGCTTGCAGTGCTCGCGCCGCCACACGCTATCAATATCCTGCAAGTCCGTCGCGCCGCCGGGCAGAAAGTCCCGCAATCGCGGCGACGCCCACACCTTCATCATCCGCGCCCCAAAGTCGCGATGGAACACCTCGATGTCCTTGAGGTATTGCCCGCGATGCGCGCTCTCGCGATCGGCGCTACCCCAGGTCGGAATCGTGATGAAGCGAATGCTCTCGCCCAGCGCATCGCGCACCGCCGCCGCCAGCGGGAGCTGGCTCATCGTGTACGTGCGCTGCACGCCGTACATCCGGCGCGCCCGGTCATACACGCGGCAGGCCATCGGCCCATGAATATGCGTGTGCGAGTCGATGATCGGCACCACCGGCGGCCCCAGCCGCGCCGCCTCCACCTCGTAATCCACGCCATGCCGATTGGCCGCCCACACCCGCCCAGTCGAACGGACAGACGGCATCGGCTGGCTCATGCCCAAGCGTAGCGGTGGGGCAAAGTGGCAGACAAGCGGACGTCCAGAATACTTCTAGAACACGAACATCGAGAAAATTTTGGACCACGCGGCATCGCTCGCGAGCGTCCGCGACGCCGAATCCACCGATGATCCACCACTTTTCGCGACGGATCACTACCGAGTGACGCTCAATCGCTCAAAGTGGTCCAACTTGAGCGAATCATCCACAATTGCTCAAAATCGAGTGGAAGTGTTGCAAAGTGGGGTGAAGTGGTAGAGAATGTATCGTCTGACCAAGGAAGTGGGCGTCTTGCATGATCTTCATCGGCACCAGCGAGCACACCCTGGACGCCAAGCAGCGTTTGGCCATCCCCGCCAAGCACCGCTACTGGGGCGAAGCGCTGGCACCGGCGTGGTACTGCATCCCGCTCACCCATGGACCCATTCGGCTCTACACGGAAGCAACCTTCAACAAACTCGCAGAACAGGGCGGCGACACCCTGACGCCGGATGAATCGGTCGCGGAGTATGAGACGACGTTTTTCGGTTCTGCCGAGCGGCTTGAGATGGACAGCGCCCAGCGCATCGTCCTGCCCAAGACGCACCTGATGAGGGCCGGGATTGAGCCGGTCGGCGGGACGCAGGTGGTTCTGATTGGGGCTCGGTTTCGTTTGGAGATCTGGGATTTGGCCCGTTGGCGGGCCGCGGAAGATGACCGGCACGCACGCCTCCCCTCGCTCATGCAACGCATCGAGCAAGGGCGCAAACTCGGTCAAGGATGACATGACGGGCCACGGACGGCCCACCGATCGACTCGCAGGGGACACCGGTCCACACATCCGCGGCATGGCCGCTGCGGACGACCGGCGTCGGAGCCAGATGTCGCCAAGGCCGGCGACAGATGGGTAAGAGTCCCTCGCCCTGCACTCACACGCCCCGCCGGCTCTGCCGAGCCCGCGGGGACTTTCTTGAAGTCGCGAGTTGAGGGTCGCCAGACGCGAGATTCGATTCTCGACGGCACTTCAAATCACCACTGCTTGAGTTGACGGACCGCTCACCCGTCGAGTTCCGACGCGGACTTCGATGGCACGGTCAGGCATCGTTCCGCGCCGCTTCGCGCAGTCGCTCGCAGACGACGATCCAGCGCTTTCGCGTGGCTTCGGGTGTCTGGCCGATGAGCTCCGCGGCGACCGGCCACGCGATGCCGCGACATCGCAGATTGAGCAGTTCAGCGTCGACCGGATCCAAGCCGGGCGATTCCAGCACCGTTCGCGCGGCTTCGACGACGCTCTCAGCCGCGGGCGCGTCGCCCAGAGACACTGACGATGACCCGGCGTGATCTGCAAACTCGCCGAGCCGGCGCTGCACCCGACGCTGCGACGACTTCGA
>JAIEQQ010000445.1 GCA_019747615.1 Phycisphaerales bacterium | reverse complement strand
CCGGCTCCGTGCTCGGCGCCGGGGGCTTCGTTGGAGTCGGCGTTGGGTCGGTGGGGGCGGTGGGGGGGGCGGGGGGGGCGGGGGGGGCGGCAGTGGGGGAGCTCGCGGCCGGGCGACCGATCGCGTCGGCCCCGCGTTGCAGCTTCGGCACCGCCAGCGCGACGTCCGGCCATTGACTGACACCCGCAGCGACGCTGTACTCAAACGTCTGGACCACACTCCGGCGACGATCGACTCGCGCATCGGCGGCGCCGACGGTCTCCTCGATCCGAGTCTCGACCGCCTTGTTCAGCGAGGCCATCGCGCACGAGACCGCCACGATGAGCGCGGCGCAGAGCGCAACGGAGCACACCAGGAGCCCGGTCCTAAAGAACCGCTGAGACAAGCTGTTGGTAGCGAGTCGCCATGCCGCCCGCATCCATGTTCTCCACTTCGATGATTCCGCGGACGACACCGTCGGTCAGCACGAACACCCGCTTGCAGTTCACTGCGGCGCTGGGCTCGTGCGTCACCATGACGATCGTCAGTTGCTGTTCGCTTGCGATGTCCTTCAAGAGCGCCCAGAGCCGCTTGCTGCTGGTGCTATCCAGATTTCCTGTCGGCTCGTCGGCGTACAAAATCCGCGGCTTGAAGAGCAACGCCCGCGCGATCGCGACGCGCTGCTGCTCGCCGCCGCTGAGCGCGTCGGGCCGGTGGTGTGACCGGCCCGGGAGCCCCAGTCGCTCCAGAAGCTCCTCGGCGCGCCGACCAACCTCGGCATTGTCCGTGCCCGCGAGCATCGCCGGCAGCCGGATGTTCTCGATCGCCGTCAGCGTGGGAATCAGGTTGAACTGCTGGAAGACGATGCCGATCTTGGTCCGCCGGAAGGCGGTGAGTTCCTTGTCGGTCATCCGCGAGAGATCGATGCCGTTGACCTCGACGGTGCCGCTCTCGGGCGAGTCCAGCGCCGCCAGCAGGTGCAGGAGCGTGCTCTTGCCCGAGCCGCTGGGGCCCATGATGCCGAAGAAGCCGGGCTCGTCGATGAGCAGGTCAACGCCGCGCAGGGCCGCGACCTTGGTGTAGCCGAGGTCGTAGGACTTGACGACGCCCCGGCACTGCACCAGCGGTTGCCGCGCGGGCGATGAGCCGGCTGCGAGGCCGGGCTGCGCTTCGCCACTGGTGGCGATGACGCCTGCCGCGGAGCCGGTCGATGTACTTGAGCCCTCCACCTTTGGTCACCTCACTTGATAAACCGGCCGGGGCCGAAGATCGGCCCCAACCCAACACAATCTCTCACTCGCCGGTGGCGCTCGGCGCCTTGACCGTCTCGCCCCCGATGGGCTCTGCGACGCCGAATCAGCTCGTGGGGTACTTCTTGTCGTACGCCTCGGCGCTCATGAGCTTGCCGAGGCCCGACACGTCGCTGACCTTGAGCTTCAGCAGCCAGTTCGCCGCGGGGTCTTTGTTCAGCAGCGACGGATCCTCGACGACCGCCTTGTTGACTTCGATGATCTCTCCCGGCGTCGCGGCATAGATGTCGCTGGTCGTCTTGACCGACTCCACCTCGCCGACGATTCCGCCGACGCTGACCTTCGTGCCCACCGGCTTGGGCTGCACGAACGTGACGTCCGTCAACGCGTCCACGGCGTACCGCGTCAGACCGATCGTCACCACGTCGCCCTGAACGCGGTGCCACTCGTGGGACTCTGAGTAAACGCAGTCTGCGGGTGATGCCATGCGTGATTCGTCCTGATTCGGAGGTTGGTTGAGCGTTTCTACTCGCACTGGCGTCGAGCAAAGTCAACGCCAACGCGACGGGCCAAACCCGACGCGAGTCACACTCTAGCACAACGAATTCGCGTCGGCGCGTGCGGCTGATTCAGCGACGACGCCGCGCGCCGGCGCAGAGCGCGACGGCCATCAGCCCGGTGACGCCCGGCGCGGGGATAATCCGCACGTTGTCGAACTCGAAGGTGTATGTCGGCGTGGTGAACGCGAGCGACTGCGGCACGAAGACGCCAAGCTGCACGCGGCCGATGGCCAGGAAGTTCGGGGCGGCGCCGACGCCGAAGACGGTGTTGTAGTTGGAGTTCTCGAAGGACACAAAGTTCGGCGAGGTGGCGGTCACGTTGAGGGTGATCGTCGTCCAGACGTTCGGCTGCACGGGCACGAAGCCCACGGCCGTTGCGCCGGGGAAGTTGGTCGCGCGGGCGAAGCGAGCGAACGCGGTCAGCGGCACCGGCGCGTTGTGGCGAATGTCGAACGAGAACGAGGTGACGCCGCTGGTGGCCCAGTTTCCGAACAGGAGGCCGCCGGAGGCACCCTGGCTCGGGATCAGATTCGAGAGGGCGTTCATCAGGACCGGCGGTGCGGTTTGCGAGGCCGGGTCGTTGGCGAACGAGCGCGTGGTCGAGATGAAGCCGGCGTTGTCCGGTGCGCCGCCGCCGACGGAGTTCCAGGTCGCCGGCGTCAGCGCGTCGCTGGTCCGCCAGTTGGAGTTCCCCGCGGAAAAGGTCTCGGTGAACGGGACATCAACGCCGAGCGCGACGCGACCAACACACGCCACCAGCGAGAACGCGCAGACAGAACGGATCAGCATGATCATCTCCTTCTTCCCAGTGAGACTCGCGCGTGCTGTGCACGCGCGCTCGCGATTTGGACACGACTCCGTTCGCGATGCGAGCGATTCTAGATGTGCGAACGCACATGATCGAGGGAAACTTGCACATGCAAGCGATAAACACGACATGTGGCGTGCGCGGGATCGCGTGTGAGAAGATGGGCAAGCTTGTGGCGCGGCTGTGACAGACGGCCCAGCGATCGACCGTGTTTTCGGGCCTGGGCGTGGGGCGATCACTTGATCGTGGCGATTTCCTCGGGCGT
>JAIEQQ010000418.1 GCA_019747615.1 Phycisphaerales bacterium | reverse complement strand
GACCAACGGGACACGCCGATTCCTGCGACGCCGGCGACGGCGATCGCGGCTGCGAACCGCCCAAGTCGCCATGCGGCACGGCGACCCGAGCCTCACGGCCAACGTGGATGCCGAGGCCGCGGCTCCCAAACACCTCACCTTTACTTTGCGGAATCTTCATCAAAATCGTGTTGACAGACCAGTTCTGTGGTACTCTGCATCGTGCACCCATGCTGACAGAGTTCAGCGGCACCCAACACGGGCGAAGCCCGGGAATGAGAGAGAGCGGTATGAAGATCTTGAATGGTTCTGCGATCGCGGTCGCCGCGCTGGCTTTGGCTGGCACCGCCGTGGCTGATGACTGGACAATTCGGATGGCGGTGGACAACCAGTACGCGACGTACTTCGGCACGCCGACGGCGACGTCGGCGCTTGTCGGCACTGGGTCATGGCCGTCCGTCACCACCTACAACGTCCTGGGGCGCGCTCCGACCGATTATCTCTACGTCGCCACCGCCAGCGACCGAGCCGTGGCTCAGGGCTTCATGGGCTCGTTCACCAACACGACCACGGGCAACACGATCTTGACCGGCTCTCCGGCATGGCAGGCGTTCCGCGCCGGTGACTATCTCCAGCAGATCTTCGGCACGCCCGGCCCGTGGCCGGCAAACGTGTTGCCGACGGTGCCGCAGCTTGACGCGGCCATCGCGTACGCCACGACCAACAACCTCTGGACCGCGGCGGTCTCATGGCCCGGCTACGACAACTCCGGCATCGTCCCCGGTGGGTTCTGGGGCCCGGTTCCTGGAATCTCCAGCGCGGCCAACTGGGTGTGGGCCCCGGCAACCGGCGGCGGCAACCCGCTGACCCCCGGCGCTGACCACGGCGAGTTCATCGTCTTCCGCATCGTCGGCGAAGCGGTCCCCTCGCCCAGCGCCGCGGCACTGTTGGGCCTCGGCGGGCTGATGGCGACGCGCCGCCGTCGTTCGTAACTTGAATACCGTGCCCCCGGCCACCGCCGGGCGCGCGGCTTTCGAGCCGGGCCAAGGCCGTCCTTGGTCGGTGCCCTGTGCAGAACGGGAAGCCCGAGGAGAGAGACATGTCCGCCAACCCGGTCATCAGCGTCGCCGCGTTTCTCGTCGTCGGCAACTTTGAGCCTGCGCGTGGACTTCCTCAACGACGCATTCCAAGTTGGCCTGAGCTATGCCGCTGAGGGGCGCATCACGCTGACCAGTTCGACCAGCGGCACGGCGCTGCAGCCCGGCGTCGCCAACAGCTTCACATTCTCCACCTTCGGCGGCTCGCTGCGGGCCATGACGCCGGTCTTCGTCGGTGGCGGTTCTCCGCCCGTCGGCTCGTTCTACCTGCAGGACATCTCATTCACAACCACGCTCGTCCCCGCCCCCGGCGCCGCCGCGCTGCTGGGTCTGGGCGGGCTGATGGCGACTCGCCGCCGCCGCTGAAGACCTCGTCCGTTCCCGGCCCAAGTTGTCACTTTGGGCAAGTTCATAGTGGTGGCGAGGCATTGCTCGGATGTCGCGCCGCTGATCGGGCTTCGCGGATCACCGAAATCCCAATACGCCAGATGGACCTGAAAACGCCGATGCCCGACGCGGTCCGCGGCAACTCAGCAGATGAAGCAAACTTGCTACAGCAGGCCGGGACGGCGATGGAGGCGACATGAGATCGCAGGGCGGCCGACCTCGCGGCGGCGGACGTCCGCTCGTCGCTGGCCGTCCGGCTGACGCGAGCACAGCAGGCGACACGCGACGCGGAGGACGGCGCTCGCGAGCGACGAGCCGCTCGGTGTGGCTGACACTGGCGACCGCCCACACAGAGTGGATCAAGCCAGCCCCGCCCCCAGCATCGCAGCCACGATAAACAGCAGAACGGCGACGCTGATCCGCACGCTCCGCATGGTCATCTTCTTGAGAAGCCGCGTGCCGAAGTACGAGCCGATGCACCCCGCTAAGGCGGTGACGACGACCAGCAGCAGCAGGCGCGGGGAGGAGATCGCGCGGTAGTCGTGCGCCTTGGCCAGGTACGTGAACCCGGCGAAATAGACCGCGAGGCGCGCGATGTCCACGGCCGTCGAGACCACGTTGGTCGTGCCTACGAACTGGTCCTTGCTCAGCCCAACGCGGAGCAAGAACGGGGCGCGGAGCGCCCCCTGCATGCCGGTCAGCCCGCCGAAGAACCCCGAGAGCGCACCGCCGAGGGGGACATAGCGGGGAGAGATCGCCAGCGTCTGGAACCTGGGCAGCAGTTCGAGCACCGCGAAGATTGCAAGCACGCCGGCGATGACGAGTTTGGGCGGCGTGATGCTCGCCTCCCTCCACGCGAGCGTGTAGGTGTGCAGCGGCGCGGCGGGCGCGAGCACCGCCAGCATCGCCGCCCCGACGAAGGCCGCCAGCACGGCGGGCACGCCGAAGCGGATCACCGTCGCGCGGTCGGCCCATCGGCCCACCAGCACGAGTTTGAAGAGATTGTTCGAGAGGTGGACCACGCCGGTGGCGGCGATCGCCACTTCGATCGGGAAGAACAGGGCGAAGATCGGCATCAATACCGTGCCAAGCCCGAATCCGCTCAGCAGCGTCATCGCCGCCACAGCCGCGGCAAGGACTGGCAGGACAACGAACTCCATGTGACAACTGTAGAGCAACCCTCGCGCCGCCCGCCGATCGGCAGCCTCATCCCCGCCACACCTTGCACAACCGCTTGCACACGCGCTTGCACAGGCGAGCGTCCGCCCAGGTCATTCCCTGTCATCGTCCGGCTGTTGGCCCCGATCCGGCCGTCCCCGCCAGCGTCGGAAGAACTCGCGGAATCTGCGGAGTTTGTCAACGAAAAGCCGCCGGTGTCATCGTGTGACATCGGCGGC
>JAIEQQ010000012.1 GCA_019747615.1 Phycisphaerales bacterium | reverse complement strand
ACCGCATCGAAGTCTCGCCCACCACCGCCGCCGCGGCCAGCGCCGCGCCGGCCACGCCTGGCACCACGCCCACGCCACCGGCGCAGGCCGATCCCGTCGCCGCGGGTGTCGTTCGTCAGGCACTGGCCCTCGGCCTGCCGCTGCGAGCCTGCGTCGCGCGGCACGTCTATCTCATCGGGGCCGAGCTCTCCGCCTCGCAGCTCGACGCCATCGCCACGCGCCTGCTCGCCGACCCGGTCATCGAGTCCGCTCGCGTCGGCAGCGCGCCGGCGATGCCTGAGTCCAGCATCATCGAAGTCCATCCGCTGCCGGGCGTGATGGACCCCGCCGCGGACTCGGTCGTCGCGGCGATCCACGACCTGCTGGGCATCACCACCGAGGTCTCCACCGGCTGGCGATACGACCTCATCGGCCTCAGCGCCCAGCAGGCGGACATCCTGGCCCGCAGTGCACTAGCCAACCCCGTGATCCAGCGCATCACCACCACGCCCTATCACCCCGCCAGCTTCCCGCGCGGGGCCAGCCACGAGCACGGCGTCCGCCGCGTGACGATCACCACGCTCAACGACGCCGCCCTGGAAAAACTCAGCCGCGAGGCGCACCTCTTCCTCTCGCTGGACGAGATGAAGGCCCTGCAAGCCGAGTACATCCGCCGCGGCGAGGAGCCCCGCGAGATCGAACTGGAAACGCTCGCGCAGACCTGGAGCGAGCACTGCGTTCATAAGACGCTGAAGAGCCGCATCAACTACCGAAGTGACGAAGCGGGGAGTGGCAAAGTGGCAGAGTGGCAAAGTGGCAAAGCAGATGCCGCCGCTTCCCCCACTTTGCCACTCCGCCACTCTGCCACTCTGCCACTTCCCCCCCTCCCCCCGGACCCGATCAACTGGACCAACCCGCCCCGCCCCGGCCACACCATCAACGCCGACGGCTCGATCACGATCAACAACCTGCTCAAGTCCACCGTCGCCGCGGCGACCTTTGAGCTCATCGCCGATGGCGTCGATTGGACGCTGTCGGTCTTCACTGACAACTCCGGCGTCATCGCGCTGGACGACACGCACGCGGTGTGCATCAAAGTCGAAACCCACAACCACCCCTCCGCGATCGAGCCCTACGGCGGCGCCGCCACCGGCATCGGCGGCTGTATCCGCGACGTCATCGGCACCGGGCTGGGTGCCCAGCCGATTGCAAGTACCGATGTCTTCTGCGTCGCGAACCCAAGCTCATTCTCTGACGCAGCGAACGTCGCGAGCGCCAGCGACCGCTCCCCCACTCTGCCACTCCGCCACTCTGCCACTCTGCCACTTCCCGCCTCCCCCCTTCCCCGCGGCTGCCTCCCCCCCGCACGCATCCTCACCCAGGTCGTCGCCGGCGTTCGCGACTACGGCAACCGCATGGGCATCCCCACCGTCTCGGGCGCGGTGTACTTTGATGATCGCTACGTCGGCAACCCGCTGGTCTACTGCGGCTGCGTCGGGCTCATCCCCCGCAACCGCATCAAGGGCGTCGTCCAGCCCGGCGACCGCATCGTCGCCCTCGGCGGGCGCACCGGGCGCGACGGCATCCACGGCGCAACCTTCTCCAGCGCTGAGCTTGAGCACTCCGCCGCGGATGAGTTCAGCCACGCGGTGCAGATCGGCAACGCGATCACTGAGAAGCGCGTGCTGGATGCGATCATGCGCGCTCGCGACGAGGACCCCGCCGGCCCGCTGTACAACGCGATGACCGACTGCGGCGCCGGCGGCTTCTCATCCGCCGTGGGCGAGATGGGGTCCAAGATCGGCGCACACGTCAAACTCGAACGCGCTCCGCTGAAGTACCCCGGCCTCTCGGCGACCGAGATCTGGATCTCTGAAGCGCAAGAGCGCATGGTGCTGGCGGTGCCCGAGGCCAAGCTCGCGCGCCTGCAATCCATCTGCGATCAAGAGTCCGTCGAGCTGGCCGACCTCGGCCACTTCGGCACGCCCAACCAAGAGCTCATCCTCACCTTCAACAACGAAGAAGTCGGGCGACTCTCGATGCACTTCGTCCATGAGGGGATACCGACGCCCGTGCGCGAGGCCACTTGGGAAACGGCAATCGGGAATCGGCAATCGGCAATCGGGGCGGACGCTGAGTCGCGCGCTCCCAGCGACGCGCCTCCCGCGATTGGTCGCGCACAGCCGCCGAGCTCTAACTCCCGCGCTCATTCCGCGCCTTCCACGATTGCCGATTCCCGATTGCCGATTGCCGAAGCGCACCCCAAAGACGCCCTCCTCCAACTCCTGGCCCACCCCAACATCGCCAGCAAGCACTGGATCATCCGTCAATACGACCACGAGGTTCGCGGCTCAACCATCGTCAAGCCGCTCGTCGGCCGCGCCCAGCGCGGCCCAAACGACTCCTCCGTCATCGAGCCCATCCCCGGCTCCGGCCGCGGCATCGCCATCAGCCAAGGGCTCCAAACCGGCATCGGCGATCCGCGCCTCGCCGGCGCATACGCCGACCCATACGTGATGACCCTCGCCGCGATCGATGAGTGCGTGCGGAATCTCGTCTGCGTCGGCGCCGACCCTGAGCGCATCGCGATCCTCGACAACTTCTGCTGGCCCTCGTGCAAGAAACCGGAGAACCTCGGCTCGCTCGTGCGCGCCGCTGAGGCCTGCTACGACGGCGCCAAGGCCTACCGCACGCCCTTCGTCAGCGGCAAGGACTCGCTCAACAACCAGTTCACCATACCCGCTTCGGCGGAGAGCGCGGCAAGCCGAGAGGGAGAAGGAGAGTAAGACTGAGAAACCTCGTAAACCTCCTCGGGAGATCACCGTCACCTTCAACGCCGACGTCGCCGACGGCCTCCCCTGGCGCTTCTCCCCGGCGCAG
>JAIEQQ010000434.1 GCA_019747615.1 Phycisphaerales bacterium | reverse complement strand
CAAATTGTGTTTCCGGTGTGATTTTCGTCGCCGGCTTCGTCGGCACGATGAACCTGCTGCCGGCGCGGGTGCGTTCGCGCACCGGCGACACGCTCGCGCTCGGCGTCGACGGCGTGGGCGAGTTGCACCTGCGCCCTGCGCAGGCGGAGGTGCCCGCGTCCGATGCGCTGCTGCTGAGCCTTCGCCCGCACTCGCTGCGCGTGGAGGCTGCCGATGCCGCACCGGACGCCGGTTATTCATGGATGCCGGCAACCGTGGAAGCGAGCGAGTTCCTCGGCGAGTTCACGCGTTACCGCGTGCGCGTGGGCCCGCACAACCTGGCGGTGGACCAGGCGCACCACACAGGGCTGCCGACATTCCCGGTCGGCAGCGCGGTGAGCCTCGGGCTCGACCCTTCGCAGGTGCGGCTCTTCGCCGTCTGAGAGCCCGGACGACGCTCAGGCCATCGCGCCGATCGTCACTTCCCGTTCGGGCGGGTAGCCCTGCCAGTCACGACGGCCCCGCACGCCGCGTGGCGAGCACCTTGTCGATCGTCTTGCCGTCCATATCGACGACTTCGAGTCGCCAGTCCTCACAATCGACCGCGTCGGCCACCTCGGGCAGGCGGCCGGTGAGCAGCATCAGCATGCCGCTCAGCGTGCGCACGCGCCCGGATGTTCAACGCCTCGACGGCGAGCGAGAACGCCATCGCGGCGTAGATGCAGCCCTTCGGCACGCGGGCGTCGAAGGCCTCGGCGGTGAGCGCCATGCCGACCATCACGAGGAAGGCCAGCGCGAGCACCTTCACCGACGGATGCCGATCGACGAACTCGCCGATCGGCTTGGCCGCCACCAGCATCACCACCACCGACGTGACGGATGCTCCGGAAGAGCTTGCTGCCCGCCGCCTTCAGCTCCGCCGCATCGGTGACCGGGGGGCCGTGCTGCTCGCGCGCCTCCGCCTCCACGAAGATCTCGTGCGAGGCCTTCCACAGCAGGAACAGGCCGCCGAACAGCAGCACCAGGTCGCGCCCGCTGATGCCCTGGCCGAGCACGTTGAACAGGTCCGCGGTCAGGCTCATCACGCAGCGTCCTCGAGGTCGAAGAACGTCTCGCCTTGCGCATGCGCCGGCAGGTTGTCGGCAGGGTGGTCGTCGGGCGAGCCTTGCGCGACCTCGACGCCTGCCCACGCGCCGGCCGACGCATGCAGATGCGTCGCAACGCCGGACCAGAGCAAGGCAAAGACGAGAAGAAGAGCGAGCAGTCGCAAGCGCATGAGCCGGGCTCATTCCAGGTGGCGCGCTCACACCGGCGCGGGTTTGCCTTCCAGCACGCCCTCGACGTACAACTTCTCCACCAGCACCATCACGACCACCATGAGCGGCGTGGCCAGCACCACGCCGGGCAGCCCGAACAGCAGCCCGAAGATCACCGCCGAGGTGATGCCGAGCACCGGGGGCAATTCCACTGCCCAGCGTTGCACGAACGGCATCAGCACCGTGCCTTCCGCCTGCTGGATCGCGACGCACAGGATGGCCACGTAGAGCGCCTGCTCCGGTCCCTGCGTGAAGGCCAGCAGCACGGCCAGGATGCCGGAGGCGATGGGACCGAAGAATGGCACGAAGGTGATCACGCCCGCGATCACGCCCACCGTGGCGGCCAGCGGCACGCCCAGCAGCGCGAGCCCGATTGCCGTGGACGCTCCCACGAACAGCATCGACACCCCCTGCCCGAGCAGCCAGCGCCGCAGCGCGTGCCCGCTCGCGACCAAGGCCTCGTCGATGCGCGACCGGTGCGCCGGCGGCACCAGGCGCACCAGGCCGACGCGGTAGAGGCGCGGGTTCGCGGCGAGGTACACCCCGATCACGAGCAACAGCCCCAGGCTGCCGACCGCTCCGAGCGTGCCGGTGGCGATGCGGGCGACACCCGCCCAGTTGACGTCTTCCGCGGTCGAGCTGTCCCACACCTCCAGCAACGCCACGCCGATCGGGTGCCCGCGCGCCCATCCGACCAGCGCCTCCAGCGCCCGAGGGATGCGCTGACGCAGCTCCGCCGTCTGCTCGACCAGGCGGTCGCCGATCAGCCATGCGCCCACGACCGTTGCGACGAGCGTCAACAACACCGCCACCGCGACCGAGACACGCTCCGACATGCCGAGACGACGCTCGAGCGGCGCTGCCACGGCCTGCAATGCAACCGCCACGATGATGGCGCCGAACATGAGCACCAACACGTCGGACAGGCGCCACGCCAGGAGCGAGAGTGCGATGAGCGCGACGGCGAGGAACAGCTGCGAACGGGCGCGGCCCGTGGCTTCGCGCGCGGCGGCATCGTCGGGAGAGGCGGTCATGGCGGATTCTCGGCCGCGACCGCCGTGCCTGAGGTGCAGCTCCTCCTGCAGCCGCAGCGCTCGGCGGCGGAGCGAGCTGCTCCGCAGTTCCAGCTCGGGGCGTCGGCGACGCCGTGGAACGCTGGTTCATCGCGTCGATGATCACTTCTAGCGCTAGCGCTTGCATGGTCCTCACGCAAGAGACTCCGCACTGCCGAGTTGCAGGGTCAGCTTCGGAAGCGATAGCCGATCCCGGCCTCCGTCAGCAGAAACCGCGGCATCGACGGTTCGTCCTCGACCTTCTTGCGCAGGTTCGCCATGTGCACGCGCACGTAGTGCGTGTCTTCCGTATGCCCGGGCCCCCAGACGGCCTTCAGCAGCTGCTGATGCGTCACCACCCGGTCAGGTTGCGAAGCCAGGTGCGTCAGCAGCCGGTACTCGATCGGCGTCAAGTGCAGCGGCTCGCCATCACGCTCGACCACGCGCCGAGCAAGATCGACGCTGACCCGACCGAGGCGCAGCAGCGGCTCG
>JAIEQQ010000648.1 GCA_019747615.1 Phycisphaerales bacterium | reverse complement strand
GTGACGGGGGTCATATCCGCCGCGACCAGGCCGCCCCCCCATCAAGACGCGGCAAGGCTGCCGTTAGCGCCCCGCGAAGCGTCCGCCCTGGGACGCGCAGCGTGAAAAGCAAGTTAACGAGGTTGGAAACCCATAGGCCGAGTCTGCGAGGCCGATGCCTGATAGTCCGCATCCGGTCCGGGCAGATAGTCGGCCATGTTGATCTACCTTTACTGCTGGATTCGGCGGCTCGCTCAGTGAACGCCCACACCGCTACGCGAGCCGTCGATCGGCACGCGGGGGGCACTTCGGTTTTTGTCGGCAAGGGAAAATCGCGACTTCACCGGACTCGGGAAAGTTTTTGTGGAATCCCGGGCGCGATGGAATGTCCCGCATCCTCTATAGGTGCGCTGCCCGCTGATGCCAGAGAGGGCTGCTGCCCTCTCCGGCACCTCACCCGCCAACCGGCGTGTATTCCCCCCGGCAGGGATGCCAACGCTACCTGTAGTGGTCGCCCAAAGGTGCTCTGCAATCCGTGGCGGAATGACATACACTGTTGTCGATGCCAACCCCGCCACCACTTGGTTCTGATACACTCGCGATTGCCCAGCGGATGGAGCAGTTCGAAGCGTCCGCGAGCGTCAAGAACACCGGGACCGGTTCGCGGCGCGAGGGGGCCGGATTTGAGCGATTGGTCGGAGAGCTTTGGGAATCACTCCGACAGCATGCGGTTGAGCGCAAAGCAGCCTGTACCTTCGTGCGCGGCGTTGGCAATCGCCGGTGGGCAAAGCTGACCATCGGCCCGAGGTCCCTATACCTGCCGAACAACCCGTCCGCACCCCTCACCGACTCCGGTGCGCAGCCATCCCGCTGGCTCGAAGTTGAGTTCATCGTGTCGGACATGATCGGGAAGTTCCCGACAGAAACCGAGGCGATCAAGCGGTACGCGCCGGCATCGGGCCCGTTCGCTGGCGGCAAGTATCCCGGCATGTACTCCGGGCTCTATACGTCCTTTGACGACACGGTTGTTCTTGAGGACGCTGGCGTGCTGCGCGAGAAGATCCTGATGGAGTACAAGACGGCCAAATCCAGCAAGAAGCGCCAGTTGGATGCGAACGTCCATGAGCGGCTGTCGTTTCAGATGATGCAGTACTTGGAGGCGGCCACCAGATACACACAGTGCAGCTTCGTAGTGCTCGCCAATGGTGCGTTCATCCGGTATCGGAACAAGTACCACGTCAACTTCCACGTCCAAGCAGACCGCTTGGCAAACTTCGCATGGTTCTCGATGGAGCACGCCTGCGCGGCGGCGGAATACAGTCATTTCCTGTCAGGTCTGCTGGCTTGGCTTTTCGAGGGCACGCCGCGCGAGCGAGGGAGCGTCCGTTGATCAAGTACATCGGTTCCAAGCGGACGTTGATTCCCGTCATCCTCGAAGCGGTGCGGCGGGCCGCGAATGCCCATTCGGTGATCGACTTGTTTTCGGGCACCTCGCGAGTCGGCCACGCGCTCAAGGCCGCTGGGTACCGGGTTCTGTCGAACGACCACAACTCCTACGCCGCCACGCTCGCGCGCTGCTACGTGCAGGCGGACGCAGAGGACGTGATCGACGATGCCAAGCGGCTTGTGCGCGAGTTCAATGGGATGAAGGGGACGCCGGGGTACTTCACCGAAACGTTCTGCGTCAAGTCCCGGTTCTTCCAGCCCAAGAATGGTGAGCGTGTTGACGCGATCCGCGAGGCCATCGCGGCGAAGGGGCTTGAGCCCGAGCTTGAAGCGGTGATGCTGGTCTCGCTGATGGAAGCGGCGGATCGGGTGGACTCCACCACCGGCCTGCAAATGGCATATCTCAAGACGTGGGCGGCGCGCGCCCACAACGACATCGAGCTGCGCGTCCCCAATGTCCTGCCGCGCGCCAAGCACGGGAAGGGGCAGGCGACCTGTCTTGACGCAATCGAAGCGGCGAAGATGCTTGACGCGGATGTGGCGTACATCGACCCGCCATACAACCAGCACTCGTACATCGGCAACTACCACGTCTGGGAATCTCTCGTGCGCTGGGACAAGCCGGAGGTCTACGGAATCGCCTGCAAGCGGGTCGATGTCCGGCAGCGCCAGAGCATCTTCAACTCGCGTCCACAGTTCGCAGGCGCGATGCGGCGAATGCTCAACGCGGTGCGCTCGCCCGTGCTGGTCGTGTCTTTCAACAACGAGGGGTATCTCGACAAGGCCGAGATGGAAGCGATGCTCGCGGCGCTGTGGGATGGTCAGGGCAAGGTCACGACCATCGAGAACGACTTCAAGCGGTACGTCGGCGCGCAGATCGGCATCTACAACCCGCAGGGGGAGAAGGTCGGCAAGATCAGCCACCTGACGAACAAGGAGTACGTGTACGTCGTCTCCCGCGAGTGCCTGGCCGAACGGCTCGCGCCGATGCAGGCGGCGTCACCCGAGCAGATGGGCCTGTTCGTCTGACTTCGGGCGGGGGGTGCCGGGGGGCGGCAGCCCCCGGCATCCGCGGCACCTCAGCCCTTCAGGTCGGGGAGTTTGGCTGTAAGCGCCTTGGAAACGCCATCGACGATTGGCGTGATGATCTCCGCGGCTGCGGTTCCGGGCGTCGGGTCCATGCGGTGCTTGTCGTAGATCCCATCTGGCGGCATCATGATGTTGGCAAGTGTGTCCGTGCTGAGTCGCGCGAGCGGAGAGCCGGGTGTCAAGTCCTTGCTTACCTCAGCCATCTGACGGCGATAGCCCTCGAATGAAGTGGAGATGGCCGCCTTGAAGGCATACGCCTCTTCCATGCGCTTCGCTAGCGACGCTTGGCGCGCCGCGTGGATAGCGAGCCAGA
>JAIEQQ010000494.1 GCA_019747615.1 Phycisphaerales bacterium | reverse complement strand
CACTCCTCCGTGCGGATCAGCACACGCCGTCGTGCCCGCTCGAAGCGATCAAACCCCACAAGCTGATCCGGGGTCAACAGCAGCCGCAGGTCATCAAGGAGTTGCCGCTCGATCTTCGGCGCTGCCTCGGTCACGCTGGCCTCGCTGGCTTTGAGCTCGTCGTACGAGCACCCGGCGCGAGTCTGGCGGAGATGTCGGTTGATCACGCGTTCGAGCTCGGTGCGGGCGCCGTCGATCAGCAGGCGCGAGGAATCGACCTGTGCCGGAGTGAGCGCGATCGATGATTCAAGGTCCGCACTTGTGGTTGATGCGATCGCTCGACGCAGATCCTCGCGCTCCACCAGCTCGGAGATCAGCGGGCCAGAGCCGCGGGCGATCGGCGAGATCAGCGCCAAGACCAGGGCGGCGCTGACTGCGAAGACCGCACGAATGATCGGCGAAGACGCTGCGAGGCGACCGGACGGCGTCGTGGTGGTACACATGCGGTGCTCCTGTCCGAACTGTTCGGCGCGCCGCGGCGTCTGGATGCCACGTGTGACTGCAGGAGAGGGGCTGCGACCGTCGAAGACTCAGTGTAAATCTTGTTGCGCCGCGGAACCTGAGCCCGTCCGGCTGCGTCAAAGCTCCGCAGCGAAGCCCGACTCATTCCGACCCACGATTCCACACATGACCGACCGAACTGGCACCCAACGCGACGCAAACTCGACGACGGATCCCGTCGCTCGCGTCTACGACGGCATTCTGGACATGCTGCCATCGGAACAGAACCCGACGCCGCTGGTCAGGTTGAACGCGCTGACGCCCGCGGGTAGCACGCTGTACGCGAAACTCGAGTGGATGAACCCGTTCGGGAGCGTGAAGGACCGCGCCGCGTGGGCGATGATCCGTGATCTTGAAGCTCGCGGCGAGCTTGGTTACTCGAAGCCGGGCCGTGGCATCGTTGAGCCGACCAGCGGCAACACCGGCTTCTCGCTCGCGGCGATCGCCAGCGTGCGCGGCTACCCGGCACGCGCCGTCATGCCCTCAAAGGTGCCCACAGAAAAGCGGGCGCTGATTCGAATGGCCGGCGCAGATGTCGATATCTCCAGCGACGCCATGTGCCCGCTGCCGGGCAGCGAAGACGGCACCATCGGCCTGGCGCGGACGTACGCCCGCGCTCAAAGCGAGCGGTACGTGATGCCCAACCAGTACGAGAACCAGATCAACGCTCGCGCCCACGAAGAGACCACCGGCCCGGAAATCTGGCGACAGACCCAAGGCAAGGTATCGCACGTCTTTGTCTCGCTGGGCACCTGCGGCACCGTCACCGGCATCTCACGGTATCTCAAATCCAAGAACACAAACGTCAAGATCATCGCGGTCCAGCCCTCGCCCGGGCATGATGTGCCGGGCCTGCGCAACGTCAGCGAGCTGGATGTCAGCAAGCTCTACGACCCGTCGCTGATCGACGAAATCCTGCAGATCGATTTCAACCTGGCGTATACCAACGCCCTGAGCCTCCTGAGGCGCGAGGGGCTGCGGGCCGGGCCCTCCAGCGGGCTGATCTTCGAGGGCGCTCGGATCATCGCGGCCCGTGACGGCGTGCCGATGGGTGTTATGATCTTCTGCGACGATATCTTCAAGTATGTCTCGACCATGATCAAGCACCTGCCAGAACTTGGTGGTACCGATGCGGAGGGCGGCTCATGAGCGATCTCTCGCAAAGTCATCGCGCAGGTGCTCTGGCGTGCCGCGTTCATCGGGGCGCGGGGCTGCATCGGCGCTGTTGCGCCGCTCGCGCGGCGCGGGATCGCTGTCGGGCGTGGCGATTCTGAGGCGGCCTCGGCCGCAACCTTGAGTCTGACTCCGCATCACCACGCCGCGCGACTAAGTGTCGCCATGGCTCGTTCATGTTCATCATCGTTCACCGCACCCCTCGCGCCGCGCGCTCTTGCCGCGGGCGCGATCCACGAAAGGACAGTTCCAATGACATACGCAAACCCCGAATCGCTCGTCACCGCCGAATGGCTGAAGAGCAACCTGACGAACCCGAGCATCCGGATCATCGAGGTCGATGTGGATCCGAAGCAATACGCCGCGGGGCACATTCCCGGCGCAATCGGGCTGGATTGGGCCAAGGACCTGCAAGACCCGGTGCGGCGCGACATCCCCACCGGCGATCAGATCGCCTCGCTGCTCTCCTCGCGTGGCGTTGGCAACGAGCACACCATCGTGCTCTATGGCGACAGCGCTAACTGGTTCGCGGCGTACGCATTCTGGGTCCTCAAGCTCTACGGCCATCGTGACGTTCGCCTGCTCAACGGCGGACGCGCCCTCTGGCTCAATGATTCCAGCCTGCCGCTGACGCCCGACGTCGTCAACCACCCGCCGACGACGTACCGCCCGACGCAGCCCGACGAGACACTTCGCGCCCGCGTCAGCGAAGTGCTGGTCTCCGCATCCGGCGCGGCCCGCGTCGCCGCCGGTGGGGCCAAGCTGCTGCAACTCGTCGACGTGCGCTCGCCCGATGAGTTCAGCGGCAAGATCATCGCGCCCCCGGGCATGAACGAGACGGCCCAGCGCGCCGGGCACATCCCCGGCGCTGTGAACGTGCCCTGGGCACAGGCGACGAATCCCGATGGCACGTTCAAGTCTGCCGATGAGCTTCGCACGCTCTACGGTGGCAAGGGCCTGACGCCCGGCGCGCCGACCGTGGCCTACTGCCGCATCGGCGAGCGCAGCAGCCACACGTGGTTCGTGCTCAAGTACCTGCTGGGCTTTGACAACGTCCGCAACTACGACGGGAGCTGGACCGAATACGGCAACCTGATCGG
>JAIEQQ010000740.1 GCA_019747615.1 Phycisphaerales bacterium | reverse complement strand
GCTCGGGCGAGTAGAGGGCGATCTGATCGGCGATGCAGATGACGCCGGCGACGGGGCACTTGCGCGGATCAAGGCCCAGGGTGCCATAGCCGCGGCTGACGACGAGGCGGATGTAACCATCGACGATGCCGTTGGCCTTGATGCAGTCGCGCATGATCTGGACCATCTCATCACGTGAGACGGGGATGCGGAGGCGGATCATCTCGGCGCAGCGCCAGAGGCGCTCCATGTGCTGGCCGCACTTGAAGATCTTGCCGTTGTAGATGCGGATGCCCTCGAAGACGCCGTCGCCGTAGAGCAGGCCGTGGTCGTAGACGGAGACCATGGCGTTGGACTTGGGCTGCATTTTGCCGTTGACGTAGATGTAGGGGCGCTCGCTGGTGATCTCGCCGGCCTTGAAGAGGTGCTCGGTCTCGTGGGTGAGCATGGAGCCGGCGCGGGCGCGCTTGGTGGTGCTGGCGGTGCCGGCGGTGCGCTGGGCGATGGCGCTGGATTTGGTGCCGTTGGATTTCAGGGCGGGCTTGGGCTTGGTGGCGGGCTTGGGGGATGACTTTGTGGCGGACTTGGCGATGGGCTTTTTGGGGGCGGCTTTGGTGCGCATTGCGGGGCTCCGGGAGTACGCGCACGCGGTTTGGCGTGCGGTCGTCTGGTGACGGATCATCGACCCGATCCGTGGGGCGGATCACTGGGGGCGATGGTAGCCGGGAGGTGGTGCGCTGGAATGCATGCTCAACGTTGGCATATACAAAGACGATCGATGCGTAAACGCATCGATCGTCTTTGTATTAGATCGTCATCGGTGGTCACTGCGGCTTGTGACTGATCTGCACGAACGCTCCATCGGGAACGCGAAAGTCGGACTTTACTGCTTCGTCGTAGGGCAGATCGACGAGCGGCGTGGGGTTCTTGGCGATCCGGTCGTACACGTTCACGCGGAGGTTTGAGCGAATGAGATCCCGATCGGGACGGTCGAACACATTCACTCGAAAGTCTGTAGACGGCCCCGGCCGATCGTTCAGCAAACTTCGTAGTTCGATGCTCGCCTGCGATTCCGCGAGGAATCCGCCGATGATTCGGCGCGGACTCAGGGTGATCTCGTCGATGTCGATCGCGTTCCGGATGATGTCGAGATCAGTGATTGACAACGCCAAGAGTTCACCACGCTGGGTCACGAGCTGCCACGGCCCGACGACTTTCTTGTAGTTTTCCCACCGCTTGATCTCAGCGGCCGCTTCGGGCGTGAAGCTCGAATAGACATGACGCGTCCCGTCGTGGTCCGAAAGCAGTTGCAGGTCGGTCCATGGGGGACCGTCGCTCCAACGTTTCTCTTTCCAGGCGATGACGACGGTGTCACTGGTCGCAAGGTACTCCGTGCTCGAGAACAGCGTCGCCGCCGGGAACGTTCGTTCGCCACCGGATTCCGGCCGCGCGCGCCTGATCACGCGATATGAGGTGATCTCAGGGCTTGCGCCCGCGGCGCGGAGAACGTCGAGCAGCGACACCTTGCTCTCGCTGGTCGTGACTTTGTCCAGGACGTAGACACCGGGCCGGTCGACCGCACCGACGACCAGAATCGTCTCGCTTCGGGCGGCAAGTTTGTCGAGTCCGGCTTCGGCACACGCGCTGTCATAGGCGAGGAAACCTTCGTCGCGCAACGACGCGAAGCTGTCGAGCACTCGTGGAGTAAACGTCAGCTCGGCGATCCTGCCGTGTTCGTCGGGTTTGGCGGGCGTCGTGGCCGTTTGGCTTGCGGCCTCTGCGGACGCACGCGCGTCGCTCACGAAGACGAGGTCGCCCGGCTGCAGTGCGGGGTCTTTGGGCGCGACCTTGTCGCTGAGCATTGCCCAGGAGATCTCCGTTCGGATGTCTTGGCCCGTGCCGCTGCGGCGTTGGAGGCGGACGTTGACCTGGTACTTGCCGTCCCAGCCGGCGGCGGCCAAGAGTCGCTGGAGTGTCAGCCCTTCTGGCGGCAGGCTGAAGACGCCGCCGCGAGCGATCTGGCCGGTAATGGTTACTGTCGCCGGATTGGCGGCCGGCGCCGCGTTGGGAGTGGCTGGCGTTGCACGCATCTCCGCGAGTTGCTTGGTCAGTCCTTCGACCGCCGTCGCGGTACGCGACTGCGCGGCCCAGGATTGCCACGCGGTGAAGCCGAGGCCGAGGGCGACGAGCACGAGCAAGCCGAGGTTGATTCGTTGCAGCATGATGCGCTCCTTGAGGTTGACGTTGAGGCAGAGTTTGCGGTAATGGTCGATCGAGCCGAAGCGGCGCCCGGCTTCCTGTCGCGCGGCGTCTGGCGGCTTGCCTGCGGCGCGTTCCTCCGCGACGAGCTGCTCGAGGTGAAACTCGAGTTCGTCGTCGATGTCGTGCTCGATCTCTTGGCGAGAGCGAGGGTCGTGATCGCCGAGTATGAGGCGGACGAGTCGCATGCGAGGCTCCGGCGGTGCGTGTGGGAGAAGGCGTGAGGCGTGAGGCTTGAGGCGTGAGACAGAAGAAACACGCCACGGGGACGAGCGTGCGGTTTACGTTGTCAGGCGAAGGACGCGCTGGGGTTGGTGAGCGGTTCGTCGCTGATGACGCCGTTGACGGCGGTCGGCAGAGCGACGCCCGCCTGCTCGGTGACCAGAAGGCAAGCCTCGTCTTCGTCGACCCGCCCTACAACGTCCCGATCGAGGGCCACGTCTCGGGCAAGGGCCGAGCACGACACGGCGAGTTCGCGATGGCGAGCGGCGAGATGAGCGAGGCCGAGTTCACGCTCTTCCTCGAGAAGGCGCTCGCGCTGCATGCCACCCACAGTGT
>JAIEQQ010000332.1 GCA_019747615.1 Phycisphaerales bacterium | reverse complement strand
CAGCGCTGGTCTCAAAGGCGGGATACGCGCGCCCGAGACGGACGAGGTGCTCGATATACGCGTTGTAAATGTCCAAACGCTGGGCCTGGAAGTACGGCCCGACGTTGCGCGAATCGCCGCCGATGGTGGCCGCGGCTGCGCCAAAGTCCTTGAGCACTGGCCCGTCATCCCACGTGATGCCGAGCCAGGCGAGGTCATCGAGAATGCCGCGTGCGGATTCGTCCGACGAGCGGGCCTGATCGGTGTCCTCGATGCGGATCATGAAGCGACCGTCGTGCCCGTCGCGCTTCTTGCGCTGGGCAAAGGCCCAGCAGAACAGAGCCGTGCGAGCACCGCCGACATGGAGATGGCCGGTGGGTGAGGGTGCGAAGCGTGTGACGAAGAGTGACATGGGGCAACGATAGCAGGCAGCCTTCAGCCTTCAGCCGCCAGCCTTCAGCCTGCTCTGTTGAAACCGTGCATGTTCTTCAGCCCGAAGGGCTGCACGCCAGTAGCCGGGGTGTGGAGCGAGTCTTCGAGCGACACCCGGTACGCGGCCTTGAACTCCTGTACCCCGAAGGGGTACACGTCGCTAACTCGAGGACGAGCACCCCGTCGGGGTGCGACGCAATCGCCGGCAGGTTCCGGGGGTGTCGCTCGCGGACTCGCTCCACCCCCGGCTACTGACATAAAGCCCTTCGGGCTTACAAGACAGGCCCACCGTTTCAACAGAGCACCTTCAGTCTTCAGTCTTCAGTCAGACAAGACTCATGCGGGCGCGCCTCGATGATGAGCGCTCCACGTCTCGCAACTCGCGTCTCGCGTCTCGCGACTTCCCACCTATGCCACGCGCTTTCGCGGTGTGCTGCCGCGGGCAGGCGGCTCGAGCACGCGGACGTCGAACTCGTCGGCGCACAGCGGGTCAAAGATCGCGCCGCTGACATCGCGCCCGTCCGCGTGGCAGACGTGAACATCGTCGCTCGTGGCCAGGTCGATCCGCTCGCCGAGGAAATCCTCGTCGAGCTCAGCGGGGATCTCGAACGTTCGCACGTGCTGCACCAGCGGGCGGCAGGGCTTCAGCGGGTTGTGCTCCAGCACCACCGCCGGTTGCCCGGTCGAGAGCTCCACGATGCTGCCGGGCGTGAACGCGGGGATCACGTGCGTCAGGGCCTTGACCACCACCGGGTCTACGACGTTGGCGCGAGCGGCATCAACAACCTGCCGGAGCGCCTCGACGGTCGCAAGGCACCCGGAACTCGGCGGCTTCGCTCGGCGGGCTTCGTCGAAGCGATCCGCCACGCTCACGATACGTGAGAACACGTGGATGTCTGAGCCCGACGGCGGCCGCTCGAAGCCGTCGGAATGCGAGATCGCCGGGAATCCCGCTCCGTCGTAGCGCTGGTGGTGGTGCAGCACGACCGCGGCTGCGGTGGGCTCGATGTGGGCGTGAACCATGCTCCAACCGGCGTGCGGGTGGTCGCGCCAGCGTGCTTGTTCTGATCCCGGATCGCCATCGCGCAGGCCCCGCATCGAGGGCGGAAGGGTGAGCAGGCCGACATCGTGCAGCAGCGCGCCGAGGCCGAGGCTCTCGACATGCTTGGCCGCGATCCCTGAGACGCGCTTGCGCTGACCCAGCAGATAGCCCTCGAGCTTGAGCCCGAGCACCACGCTGAGGAACGCCGTTGCGCCGCAATGCTCGCCGAGACTGCCGGGGCTGCTGGCCATCTCGCTCACCATGCTCGCGGCGAACGGCTCCAGGCGAATCCGCTCAACAAGTGAACGCACCGCGCCGGCAAACTCCGCGTACGGGATCTCCGGGAAGCACTCGTGCCCCGAGTGATCGAAGCACTCTGAGAGGCGAGCCAGGACCGCGTCCTGCTGTGCCGAGAGCACCTGCGACGGGCGCTTGATCACATCCGCAAGTGACGGGAACTTGACCCACAGAGTGGGGATGCCCAGATCGCGCATGCGACCGATGGCCGCGCTGTCGAGCCGATAGCCCGGGCGCAGCAGCAGCCGGCCGGGCGTGCGCGGGTGCATCACCGCCGACGCGAGCTCCATCCCCTCCTTCACGCGTGCCAGTTCGATCCTGAGCATGTCCCCTGTTCCTCACGTCGGTCATCGTGCTTGTTTGCGACGGCTCACAGCGAGATATCGACGCATGGAGCTGGTCGCTCGTCTCCGGAGCGATCAGCCGATGGAAACACCTGTTGGCAGAGAGTCGATCTTGGTTACCGAGTTCCGATAACGGGGCCGCCACCGCCTCGCTCGCCTCACCGGTCGCGTGAGTCTCGCGGCTCAGGAATCTCGCGCCCGTGCGGGTCGGTCACCCGGCCCTGCGCGTCGCTCGGTGGCGTGATGTCGGGCACAGCGAAGTGTTCGAGTCGATGGCTCGGCTCGTGCAGATGATCCGGCGGCAGGCCGAGGTTGCTGGCGAGGTACGTCTCCCAGAGTCGATGCCTGCGGACCAGCTCGCGCGCTTCGGCCAGGCCGGTGTCGGTGAGCTTCAGCGCGAGCGTCGAGGCGGGGTCGTTGGTGATGAGGCCCGCGCGCCGGAGTTGCCACGCTGCGAGAGTGCCGCGTGCGCCTGGAAGGCCGGCGATCGAGACATCCGGCAGATCCGAGCGGCGTCCCTGACGCAGCTCCCACGCGCGATAGAGCGTGGCCAGCAGGTCTTCGCGTGCGATGCGAGACGAGAGGCGGAATCGCGCAATAGACCGCGATACGAGGCCCTGGCGCGGCGCGAAGATCACCGCCAGCGCGAACTGCACCCCCGCGACGACCGCGATCATCCCCGCGCTGGAAACATAC
>JAIEQQ010000223.1 GCA_019747615.1 Phycisphaerales bacterium | reverse complement strand
GCGTTCGTGCGCCGCCGCGCAGGCGCCGCACAACCAAACTTCGTAGCTCGCTACCTCGTGCCGGTCCTCGCCCTCATCCACCCGGTAGAAAAAGACCTTCGCGCGCTCGGCTCGCGCTTGGCCCACGCCGTGGCCATTCACGCACCGCCGCGGGAACTCGAGCCCCGCCAGTTTCACCGACACTTCGTGATCCAATCACCCTGAGTCTACTCTTCGCGCAACGCCTGGATCGGATCGATCCGCGACGCTCGCCGCGCGGGCCAGTAGCAGGCGAGCAACGCCAGCGCCACCAGCAACGTGGACGCGACGATGATCAGCACCGGGTCCGTCATGGTGGTTGCGGTGAGCCGCGACACAGCTTCGAGGTACGTCGCGAGCAGCAGCGTCACCGCCCACGCGGCGCCCAAGCCACACGCGGCGCCGATCACGGTCAGCCAGAACCCCTCCTGCAGCACAAGGCACAGCACGCTGGACGCCGGCGCACCCAAGGCCACGCGAATGCCGATCTCCTTGGTGCGCCGCACCACCGCGTGCGCTGTAACGCCCGCTAGCCCGATCGCCGCGAGCAATAAGCCGTACACGCCGATCGCGCCGTAGGTCCAGGTGATGATCCGCACCAGATAGAAATTCTGCGCCACCTGCGCGTCCACCGTGGTCGCGTTGAACACCGTCAAATCCGGATCGCGCGACGCCAGGGCCTGGCGGACCAGGGCCGCTCCATCAACGCCCGGCTGCGTGCGCACTACCAACGTGATCCCCTCCGGCAACGGGGATAACAGATCCGTCGGCCGCATCGGCAAATAGGCATTAGGGAGCGCCAGATTTAGCATGAAGCCGCTGCGCACGTCGCGCACCACGCCGATGATCCGGTGCGGCTTTTCGTCAAGTTCGAGATACTCGCCCAGCGGATCGCGGCCCCCGAAGCGCTGTTTCCGCAACGTCTCGTTGATCACCGTCACCAGGGCGCCCTCTTTCACGTCCGCGTCGCGAAACAGACGGCCGGCCGTAACCGGCACTTCCAGCGCATCCAGAAACCCGACGCCCACGCGATCGGTCCGGACACGCTCCATCTCGTTCCCCACGCGCTTCATGTCGGTGGTGTTCGAGATCATCTGCGCGTTCTGGCCCAGGCTCATCGGCCCGCGCAACGTGAGGGCCGCTTCGACGATCCCGGTCCTCGACCGCAACCGCTCCCGCAGGTCTTCGAGAAACGCGAGCGAACGGTCCCGCGAGTAACCGTCGCGCTGTGGATCGAGCGACATCTGCCACAGGTTGCCGGTCTCGAAACCCATATCGACATGGGCCGTGCGGTTGAAGCCGAGAATCACCCATCCCGTGATCAGGAGCAGCGTCAGCGAAGCGGCCACCTGTTGCAGCACCAGCATGTTCCGGCTCGAGAACCAGCGAAAACCCTTCACGCCCGTCAGGGAGCCGCTCTTCAGATCCGTCGCCAGATCTGCCCGCGTCGCCTGCAAAGCCGGCGCGAGCCCGAACAGGATCCCGGTTAGAACGCTCACCGCCACCGTGAACGCCACCGCGGCCCAGCTCGTCTCCATGTCGAGGTTCACGTATCGCGGCATCATCGGCCGGTACACCTCGATCAAGCGCGAGGACCAGATCGCCCACACGACGCCCAGCGCTCCGCCCAGCACCGCCAGCACGGTGCTCTCGGTCAGCAATTGCCGGATGATCCGCGCCCGGCTCGCCCCCAGCGCCAGCCGAGTCGCGATCTCCTTGCGCCGCGCCAGGGCCTTGGCCAACAGCATCGTCGCCACGTTCGCGCAAGCGATCCAGAGCATCAGGCCGATCAGCACCGCGGGCATGCCCAGCATCACCGGCAGGTCCTCGTCGCGAATCGGAATCAGGCGTCCGCCCGGCGCGAGCGTCACCCGGCGGCCTTGGCGATCGCGGCCCGGGTCATGGTTTTCCCGTTCAAAGTTCCTGACCATCGCATCGAGCGCGGCCTCGGCCTGCTTCAGTTCCCGGCCTGCCGCCAAACGGCCGACGACCGTGAAGGTCGCAATCTTGCGGTCCGTCAGAACACCCCGGCCCAATTCCGGCGCGATCGACGATGACACGGTCAACGGGAGGAACAGATCGGCGCCCACGAACATGGGCGATGCTCCCAGGAAGTCCGGTCCCGCGACCCCCACCAGCGTCACGGCCTGGCCATTGATCTCGATGCGCCGGCCCACGATGTCCCGCGCCCCGCCAAAGCGATTCATCCACAAACGGTGCGTGATCACCGCCGAAGGCGCCATGCCCGGCTTGTCCTCCGCGCCCAGCAGGCGGCCCAGATGCGCACGCACGCCCATCGTCTCGAAGTAGTTCGCCGAAACCAGATGTCCCCAAAGCCGCTCGGCCTGCCCGCGCTCCCGGTACACGAACGGCACCGGCGCCAGGTAAGCCGCCACCGATTTCCATTGCCCGCTCGCATCGCGCATCCGCTCATAGAGCGGATACGAGACCGGACGCTGCACGACCGTCAAGCCGGCTGCCTCGTGTACGCCCGGAACCCGCTTGAAGACAGTTTCCTCCAACTGCGTCCACATCGACGTCGTCATGGAGATCCCCAAGCTGAGCGACAGGATCGCCACGATCGCGAACGACTTCTGCCGCCACAGATTGCGCACCGCGAATCGCAGATCGAAACGAAGCTCATGCCAGTACTCGACGAAAATCGACCGCAGCAGGTCCACGAACATCCGCGCCACAAACGGCCCGAACCCCCACCAGGATTTCGTTTCGTCAACTTGGGCGATCAGATCCTCGGTGACGTAA
>JAIEQQ010000312.1 GCA_019747615.1 Phycisphaerales bacterium | reverse complement strand
GTTGTTGCCGGACAGGGTGAGGTTGCCGGTGCCGGACTTGGTGAGGCCGGCGGTTCCGGTGAGCGGGCCGGAGATGGTGAGGGCGCTCGGGGTGAAGACGTTGCCTTCAACGGCGCCGAAGTTCACGGTGTTGGCGATGGTCGCCGCGGAGTTGTTGTTGAGGATCGCGCCGCTGGTGACGTTGAGCGTGCCGGTGCCGGTCACGGCGCCGGAGGTCGAGAGACGCAGGGCGTTAAGGGTGACGGGGCCCGCGTTGGCGGTGGAGGCGATCAGGTTGACGTTGCTGTCGGCCGCGCTGGTGAGGTTGCTGACGTACTCGGTGCTTGCGAGGGGGCGGACGCCGGTGGCGCCGTAGGTGACGAAGGCGGTGCCGGTGCCGGCAGCGGTGGTGTCGCCGATGGCGTAGGGGAGGATCGAGATGTTGGTGCTGCCCGCGAGGCCGCCGCCGCCGACGAGGTCGGCGGTCGGAGCGGAGGCGAAGGTGATGAAGCCGGAGTTGCCGGTGCCGCCGAGACCGGCCCCGCGGAAGAGGAAGGTGCCGCGATCAGTGCGGGCGAGGGAAGAGGCGGCGAGGGTCGTCGCACCAGCGGTGGTGCCGGGGGTGGCGGTGACGGTCGAGTAGCCGGCGCCGGAGAGGGCGCCCATGGCCTCGGTGAGGGCTGCGCCGCCGTTGGTGCCGGTGAGGTTGAGCACGCCGTTGCGGAGGTTGACGGCGGCGGTGTTGCCGATGCGGTCGGAGTTGGTAGCGGAGGCGATGTTGCTGCTGAGGGTCAGGCCGCCGCCGGCGCGGATATTCCAGGTGGGGACGTTGACCATCGCGCCGTTGAGGCCATTGAGCGTGATGGTGCCGAGGTTGGCGGAGATGTTGGGGAGGGCACCGACGTCGATGGTGACGTTGCCGGTGTAGCCGGAGGAGTTGCTCTGGACGGTGAGGGCCGTGCCGTTGGTGTTGTTGACCAGCAGATTGCCGGCGCCGGTGAAGGCGATGTTCGAGCCGAGCGTCAGGGTGTTGGTGCCGACGAAGCGGAGCTGGCCGTTGAGGGCAATGGTGGTACCGGCGAGGGCGGTCGGGGTGACGCCGGTGTTGGTGGAGAGGATGCCGCCGCCGGAGCCGACGGTCAGGGCGCTCAGGCCGGTGCCGAGGGCGCCGTTGTTGCCGAGCTGGACGTGGGCGCCGGAGTCGATCGCGACGCCGCCGGTGAAGGTGTTGGCACCGTTCAGCGCGACGACGCGGCTGTTGTGGGTGGCGCCAGCGCCCGAGATGGAGATGGAGCGGGCCCCGCCGGTCTCGGAGATGACGCCGGCGAAGGTCAGGTTGCCCAGGCCGGAGCCGGAGATCACGGCATTGGTGTTGAGGTTGAGGAGGCCGCCCGAGGAGGAGAAGGTGACGTTGCCGCGGCCGTTCTGGACGATGGCGCCAGCGCCGTTGAGGCGGAAGGCGTGGGTGGCGGTCGCGCCGTTGAGCGTGAAGCCGCCGGAGTAGGCGAGGTCGAAGAAGAGCGAGCCGACGTCGAGGGGGTTGGCGATGTCGTTGGTCGCCGTGCCCGTGCCGGTGGCGGAGGGCGGGGGCGTGCCGTTGCCGGTGAAGGAGAGGGTGGTGCTCGGGGCGCTGGTGGGCGCGACGCCGCCGGCCCAGTTGGCCGCGGTGTTCAGGTTGCCAACGCCGCTCGCCGGGCCGATCCAGACGAACTGGGCGGAGGCGGATTGGGCGGCGAGACCGAGCGAAAGCACGGCACCAGCGGCCAGGGCAATGGCGGGCACGCGGCGCGTGGACGCAACGACAAATCGGCGGGATCGCATATCTTCTCTCTCCTCTTGAACGGCCTATTCAGCCGTCCTCGCTTCTGGGGCTCCCTGACCGGTGTCACACCGGCTCTGGGGGCATCCTCGCAGACAGATTACTGGATATTGGGAATCTGTCAAGACGGGGAGGCAAAACCCGCAGCGAAAAAAAGCGTCGCTAGTGCTTTCATGGGCGTGCAGCGGCGCGAGCGGCGGTGCGCTCGCAGGGCGCGATGTCAAGGTGGGGAAGATGGACGGTCGGAACTCGCCCGCCGGCCAGCGGCAGCGGGGTTCAACGACAGTCGAATGGGCGCGGTTGGATTCGAACCAACGAAGGCATAAGCCAACAGATTTACAGTCTGTCCCGTTTGTCCACTTCGGTACACGCCCGCATGGGTCGGGAGTGTAGAGGGGTCGTCCGGCGGCGTCCATCGCTTGTCGGGAGGATGGTCGGTCAGGGGGTTCGGGGCGATCGGCGCGTTCGGATTTCGGTTAGACTGCTCCGCGTTACTCGGGGGAGCGGACCGAGGGCCTCGCGCATGGAATCGATCAAGAAGATCCGTCAGCATCTGCTGACGGGCGTGAGCTACACGATCCCGTTCATCGCCGCGGGGGGGATCCTGATCGCGCTGTCGCTGGCCTTCGCACCCATGGGGGCGAAGGGGCCGGATATGGATGCGATCCAGCCGGGATGGCTGCAGGACTTCCTGAAGCTGACGCTGCAGGTCGGAGTGGCGTCGCTGGGGCTGATGCTGCCGGTGCTGGCGGGGTACATCGCGTTCTCGATCGCGGGGAAGCCGGCGCTGGTGGCGGGGATGATCGGGGGGTATCTGAGCGGGCACTTGCGGGTGCCGTGGGCGGCGGAGGGCGTAAAGGAGGTCAGCGCCGGGTTTCTGGGGGCGTTGGCGGCGGGGCTGATCGCGGGGTACATCGTGGCGGCGCTCAAGAAGGTGCCGACGAACCGGCTGACCAAGCCGATCATGCCG
>JAIEQQ010000632.1 GCA_019747615.1 Phycisphaerales bacterium | reverse complement strand
GCTCACCTGAGCCGGGGTTTTTTCGTGGGCTTGTGCCGTTCGCCCCTCGACGGGGAATCGCACTTCGGTACACTCTCTGCCATGTCCACCTCTCTGCCGGCATCAAAGGCCCGATCGCGTGCGCTGTCTGTGGCTCCTGGCATGGTGATCTGCTTCGCGATGCTGATCACCGGAGCACCGTCCGCGGCACTCTGCGCGACCGCCAATGAGCGCATCGCCAGCGAACCGAATACGCCGGGGAAGGATGCAGCACCGAAGAAGGACGCCGCGCCGAAGAAGGATGCAGAGCCGAAGAAGGACGCAGAGCCTGCGAGCCCGGCGCCGACGCCCACTCCCCCTACACCCGCAACGCCCACCAAGCCCGAGTCGCCCGGCGTGGCGCCGGTCGCTGTCGACCGACCGCTGGTGGCGTTCCCCCATCCGCTCATCAGCGAGATTCTGGCCAGCGTGCCCACGGGCCCGGCCGGCGACGCCAATCTCGATGGCAATCGCGACGCGACCGGCGATGAGTTCATCGAGATCTTCAACCCGCACGACAAGCCGATCAACCTCAAGGGTTACCGCCTGACTGACAAGTCGCTGGGCAAGGGCAAGGCCCTGAGCTTCACGTTCCCGGCGGTGGAACTTCAGCCCGGCGAGGTTTGCGTGGTGTTCAACGGCAACAACGCGACGATCGCGCAGCCGGTGGGCGATACCTCAGCCGCGGCGGCGGCGAACCCGAAGTTTGATGGTGCGCGGGTGTTCACGATGAAGGCGCCGTCCAGCCGCGTGTCGCTGAGCAACGCCGCCGATGCGGTGGTTTTGTGGACGCCGGACGGGCGCGTTGTTGAGGTCGTGCGCTGGGGGAAGGTTGATGGCCTGCCGCCCTGCGAGCTGACCCAGGAGGTCGCGGCGAGCCAGAGCGGCTCGGTCCAGCGCGAGAGCCTGACGGGCAAACTCGCCGCCCACGCCAGCGAAGGCGGCGTATCGTTCTCCCCCGGCAAGTTTGGCCCCGCAGCGGCTCTCCGCTCGGCAAAGCCCGACACCGACGGGGCGAAGCCGACCAAGGGCACCGGGCAATCGCGGCCCGGGCCCGGCGGCAAGAAGTAGCGAGCACGCGCGGCCATCACCCGGCGGCATCGAGTGGTTGAGCGTCGGGTGAGCGTGCGAACGATCAAAGCAGTCAGGAGGTTCGGCAAGCATGGCGTGGATCACCAAGAACTCAGGCCAGATGAAGATCCCGCGTCGCAGCGAGCCGTATCTCACCGAGGCGCTCAAAGCCGAGCTCACGCGCACGATGCTGCCCCGATATGAGACGCGCCAGGGCGCGCTGCTGCCGACGCTGCACGCGGTGCAGCATCAGTGGGGGTGGCTGCCCTGGCAGGCGCTGGAAGAAGTCGCCCAGTTTCTGGGCCTTGAGCCGGCGGTCGTCTGGGATACCGCGAGCTTCTACGAGGAGTTCTGGCTGCAGCCCAAGGGCAGCACGGTGATCGCGGTCTGCCGCAGCGTCGCGTGCGAGGTCTGTGATCACAGCAAGATCACCGGCGCGTGCAAGAGCAAGCTGGGCATCGAAGTCGGCGAGACCACCGACGACGGCAAGTTCACGCTCGTCGAGCTGGAGTGCCTGGGCCTATGCGAGGGCGCGCCGGCCTGCCTGGTGAATGAGGACATGCACCTGAACGCCACGCCGGAGTCGATCACCAAGGCGATTGATGAGGTGGGACGGAACGCCGGGCACGCGCACGGGCATCATTGAGACGCATTGGCGTTTTGCCGGTGCGATTGCGGCTCACTCAGCATCTGGCCGCAGGCGCGGCCGACTTCGTCGACCGCGAGCCACTGCATCGATGACGGCTGCGGGGGACTCAATACGCGCACCTGCGGCCCTGTTGGCGACCACACCGATGCGTCCGTCGGGCCAAAGAGTGAGAGCGTGGGCACGCCGAGTTGCGCCGCCAAGTGCCCGGGGCCGGTGTCGCTGGCGACGACCAATCGCGCGCCGGCGAGCACGCGAGCAAGTTCCGCGAGGGTGCCGATGATCTGGCCGGTTGCGCTGTCGAACGCTGCTCGCTCGGCGCCAGCGAATCGCTCCTGCTCCACCTCGCCCGCGATCAGGCGGACGTCTTGATGGCCTCGCGCCGCGAGAACATCGCGCAGGGCGATGAAACGCTCCAGCGGCCACCGCTTCGCGTCGCCGCCAGCGCCAACGTGCAGCACGAGCGGTGCGTCAATGCGAGCGACGGCCGCGGGCGCGATGCCCATCGTGTGAACGTCGAGCAGCGCCCACAGCTCATCGCGGGTTCTTGAGCCGGGCGCGCCGGCCAGTGTGATCTCAGCGTGCGGGAACAGCTCCGCGGCTTGGGCCGCCCACGAGCGCCCGACATCGCTGCCCGGCTCGACGAGAAACGAGATGACTCCGGCTACGCGATCGTTGCGGGAATCCGGAGCGATTGCGCTGGTGCCCCAGAGCGCGTTGAAGCGTGGTCGCTCAATGTCCTCGGCAACCAATCGCCCGAGCTCGCCGCCGCCGAGTTCCACCGGTGATGCGGACTCGCGGCGGAGGCGGTCGGCGATGGTCCCCTCTCGGAGAGAGGGGGTACCCAGATGCACAGCGCTCAGCCGAGATGTGCAAGAGTTCAGCACCGACTCAGCCAGTGCACCCTTCGATCGTGTACTCACGAGCGTCACGTCGCCGCCCCGCCGCATCAGAGTGCGCAGCAGTGGCCAGATCATCACCGAGTCGCCGAGTGATCCGGCATGAAACACCACGCAGGGCCGCGTGCCT
>JAIEQQ010000699.1 GCA_019747615.1 Phycisphaerales bacterium | reverse complement strand
GCCAGCGTCAGCGGCGTCTTGATCGCCCGCACAGCCTCGACGTCGATCACCACGAACTTGATATCGTCCTTGGCGGTGCGCCCGGGGCGCGCCGGATCTTCCATCGGCCCCGATACCGCCCGAGCGAGCCCCACAATCGCCTTCTCATCGCCGGTGTGATAGATCAAGAGCTCATCGCCCGGCGCGATCGCGCGAAGGTGCCCGTTCGCCGTAGCGTTGCTCACGCCGTCCCACCGCGATCGCCCCTTGGCCATTAGATCCGCAAACGAGAACTCCGACGGCTCGGTCTTCAGCAGAAACGTCGCCATGCCCATCCTCCCTCATGCGAAGCACGTGAACCGCGTAGTGGTCTCGAGTCGCTCGCCGGGCTGAAGCACGACGACGCCCGTGCCGCGCTCGCCCCGGGCCATCAGATTGAACCCGTCGTTCACCATCGTCACCGGCTCCACCGCGATGAACGGCTCCTCATCGCCGGACTTCCCCCGCGGCACATACACCACCACATGCCCGAAGTTCTGCGACGCCTCGATCTCCAGCCGATAGTCCCACTCCAGCACCGCCCGCGTCGAGAACCCGCTGAACACGTCATCTAGCACGCCCGCCGCACGAACCCCGCTCCTGAGCCCGCGGCAGACCGCGTCCATCCGGGACGCCGCCACCGGGATGTTCCGCACGCTCGGGTATCGCCCGCTCACCGGCACCAGCATCCGCACGCGCTTGGTCCCGCCCGCAAAAAACCGCGGGAAGTACGGATGCAGCCCGCAGCCGGCCGGCATCGGGCGCGAGTCCTGATTCTCAATCGTGATCTTCGCCTCAAGCGTCGAGTCGATGATCTCGTATCGCGCCTCGCACGCGAACGCCCACGGAAAGTTCACCGCCTCTCCGCCCTGTCCGCGGCTCTCAAACCGCAGACGCGCCGACAGCGGTGACCGATCAACAATCGCAAACGCGCGGCTGCGTACATCGCCGTGAATCGCCGACCCATCGGCGCTGCTCGGTCTCAGTTGGTACTTCTGGCCCTGAAACACAAACGCCGCGCGATCAACGCGGTTCGTCCACGGCGCCATGATGAAGCACGGCGGTTTCGCCAGCGGATCCTCGGCGGCGATCGCGCGCGAGATGACCTCGCGTCGAACGCCATCGGGGTGATCGAACGTCATCGAGAGGATGGACGCGCCCTTCTCAGGGGAGATTGCGACGCGAAGCGGCCCTTCGCTCAACAGAATCGACGCCATGCTGTGGGCTCCGGTGGTACGGGTTAGTGCGCCATGTTATCGGCTCGCCGTCGCGACGTGCAGAACGACCCAATCGACGGTTCTGAGGTTTCTCGGACGGCTCCGTGCCGGTGGGCCCCGGCGTTCGCGCAAAATCACCCGCGCCGCTGCACCACCGGGATGAGTGAGCGAAGCGGCGAACCGATAGTGAACTCCGAGCCAAACGACGGTCCATCGCCCGCCGCACATTCCAAGATTGAACGCCATGAGCACCGACGAGAACGCCATCAACTCTGCCGCGCCGCACGGTCCCGCCCCCGCGCCGCTGCCCGCTGTGCCGCCGGAAGGCGTGGACCCGTCGTTGATCGCTTCAGCGCCGGAGCTCGCCGGCCTTGGCGATGGCGCGCTGGGCTTCATCTCGTCGATCCAGGGACAACTCGCCGAGCTCGGGCGCATCGCCAGCGAGACCGCGCGCCGGGCCGCGGCGATCGATCAACGCGAGACCGCGCTGCTGGCTCGCTCGGCGGAGATCCACATCGCACGTCAGAAGGTCGAGCAGATGGGCGCCGAGCTGGCCTCGCGTCAGCAGGCGATCGAGGATGATCTGGCCAAACGCAGCCACGAGTTCGAATCTCGCGATCGCGCCCTGAGCGAGCGTCGCGCCGAGCTCGAGCGTCAGCTGGCGATGGCCAAGGACGTCGAAGCCGAGCGTGCGAGCGTGCAGCAAGCGCGCCAGGAGCTGGTGGCTCGCCAGGAGGAGCTTGCGCAGCAACGCGCGAGCCTGCAAGGCGATCGCGCCGCGATGGAGAACACCTTCGCTGAGGAATCGGCGCGACTGCACGACGCCCGCGCGAGCATCGAGTCCAGCGCCGCCCAGCTCGCCGAGGCGCGGGCCCGGCTCGACGCGGACATCAAGTCGCTGGACGAGCAGCGCGCCAGCATTCAGGGCTCCGGTGAGAAGCTCAGCGCCCAGCGCGCCGAGCTGGAGTCGCGCGAGCGAGCGATCGCCCAGCGCGCCGAAGTCATCGAGAAACAAGCCAAAGACCTCGAGACGCGCGAGGCTCACCTCGAGGACAAGACGAACGCCGCGCACGCGTGGCAGGAAGAGACCGACGCCGAGCTGGCCAAGCACGAGCAGGCCGTCAACCAGCGCGAGCGCGAGCTGGAAGCCCGCGAGCAGGAACTCAACACCCGCCTGAACGCGATCGCCGAGCGTGAGCAGCAGCTCAAGGCTCTGAGCGATCAGGCGCAGGACGCGATCCGCCTCGGCGAATCCGCGAAAGCCGAGCTGGAGCGGATCGAGTCCGAGCGACAGGAACTCGTGCGCCTCCGGAGCGAGGTCGAGGCCAAGCGCGCCAGTGAGCAGGCCGCGACAGAGCAGCGCGAGAAGACCTTCAACCAGCGGCTGGCATCGCTCCAGAAGAAGGCCGACGCGATCGACGAGCAGCAACGCGCCATCGATGGCGAACGCGCCGCGTGCGAGACGTCCCTGCGGCAGAGCGAGCAACTCAAGGCCCTGGCCGAAGCCGAGCTGGGCGAGGCTCGAAAGT
>JAIEQQ010000538.1 GCA_019747615.1 Phycisphaerales bacterium | reverse complement strand
GTTGGTGCGTGCGAGGTCCAGCGAACTGGCGGTGCCGCGAAGGAGGCCTTGGGGTGAGAGGAGGTCGGTACACGCAAGGCCGACGCCGCCCTGGCGGCGCGCGACGAGGCGGAATGCAAGATCGCAGTAGCCAGCGATGGGGGCCAGCAGGAGGTTGGTCGCGAGTTGGACGTTGCCGATCTGGAGCACGCGAATGATATGGAGCGGAGCCGCAATCAGGCCGGGGCGAGGCGGCGGGCGAGGCGGAAGGCGAGTTCGAGGCTCTGCTCGTAGTTGAGGCGTGGGTCGCAGAGCGTGTCGTAGTTGCGGTCCAGGTCGTCCTCGCTGAGATTCATCGCGCCGCCGATGCACTCGGTGACGTCCTGACCGGTGATCTCCAGGTGAACGCCGCCGAGGCGGGAGTTGCACTCGGTGTGAACGGTGACCGAGTCGTCAAGTTCGCGGAGGATGTCGTCGAAGGAGCGTGTCTTGCGCCCGCTGCGGGTGTTGAGCGCATTGGCGTGCATGGGGTCGCAGACCCACAGGGGCGAACGCCCGGAGCGACGGACGCCCTCGATGAATCCGGGAAGCACGCGTCGAACATTGGCTGCGCCGAGGCGCGGAATGAGCACGAGTTTGCCGGGCTGGTGCGCGGGGTCCAGTGTGTCCAGAAGGCGGAGGATGTCGTCGATGTTCGCGCTTGGGCCGAGCTTGATGCCGATTGGGTTGTTGATGCCGCGCAGATACTCCACGTGTGGGCCGTCGAGGCGGCGGGTGCGCTCGCCGAGCCAAGGCAAGTGCGTGGAGAGGTTGTAGTGGCCGGTGCGGCGCGGCACGGTGCGGGTCTGGGCGCTCTCGTAGAAGAGGTTGAGCGCTTCGTGGCTGCTGAAGAACTCCACGGCGGAGAGCTGCTCAAAGCCGCGCTCGCCGACCGCTTCCATGAAGCGGACGCCGTCGAGGAGTCGCGAGGTGAGCAGCTCGTACTCGCGCCGGACATCGGGCGTCAGCGCGGCGCGCTGGAGGAAGCCGAGATCCCAGTACTCCGGATGGTGAATGTCGGCGAAGCCCGCGTGCAGCAGCGAGCGGACGAAGTTGAGCGTCAGCGCGGCGTGCTTGTAGCCCTCGAGCATGAGCTCGGGGTCGGGCCGACGCGATTCGGGCGTGAAGTCTGCGCGGTTGATCAGATCGCCGAAGTAGCTAGGCAACGTCACGGATTGGCCGTCGATCGTGCGAGTTTCGGTGGCGCTTGATCGCGGCTTGGCGTACTGCCCGCACATCCGCCCGACGCGGACGACCGGCTTCTTCGCTGCGTACACCAGCACCAGCGACATCTGCAAGAGGATCTTGAGCTTGATCGTGATGATCGCCGGGCGGCAATCGGCGAGCGTCTCAGCGCAATCGCCGCCCCAGAGGAGAAAACGCTTTCCTTCGGCGGCCTCGGCGAGCTGCTTCTTGAGTGACTCGATCTCGAAGCTGGTGACCAGCGGCGGCAGTTCGCGCAGGCGCCCGGTGGCGTCAGCGACGCGGGCTTCGTCGTCATAGGGTGCAGCGAAGAGCTTCGCGGCCGGATCGATGGCGGTGCGTACACGCCAGCTTTCTGGGTTCCAAAGTGAGGTGTCGTGCGGGTCGGTCAACGTCGCGTCCTTGTGAAGAGATCGTCAGGGTAACTCGGTCAGCGGCGTGACGCTCGCGACGGAATATGCGTTTTTTCTGGTCTGGAGTGAACTGGAGGTCTGCATACGCCGATGTGAACGGTCACCAGGCCCACGGACGGGCCGGACGCCGCGCACGGCGCGGCGACACACACTTCGGCTTTCGCCGAGCAGACAAGGAACGACCCTATGACGACGACCCGCACTCGCACCACGACTCGCAAGGCCCGCACGACGCGCACCAACCGCACCCGCAAGAACGCGGCCGCGAAGCGCACCACCAGCGTCAAGTTCGGCACCCGCTTCACCGCCAAGAACAAGGCCACGACCACCACCAAGACCGCCAAGCGCACCACCACCGCCAAGCGCACCGGCACCGTCAAGGCCCGCACCACCGCCAAGATCACCAAGCGCTTCGCCAAGAACGCGAACAACACGAACGCGAACACCACCGGCAACGCGACGAACTACTCGTTCGCCTTCGCCAGCAAGAACGGCGCGTCAACCAAGAACGCTCGCACCCGTGCGATCGCGAACCGTGGCACGAACGCCAAGACCACCCGCGCTCGCAAGGCTGCGTGAGTGTGTTGCGCGACTCGGTCGCGCAGCCTGATTGAACGAATGTGCAGCCGCCGTGGTCGGGTGTTCCCCGATCGCGGCGTTGTTGCGTTCGGGCGCAGCGGGACTCGCGCCGAGCGATGCTTGTTCAGGCCTCGATCGCCGGCAACGGGCAACGGGCGGCACCTGCTGCGCACGCGCCATGCTCGCGCCGTTGCGTATGCTGCGCGCAATGAGCACTCAGTATCACGACACGGCGTGCATTCTGTCCACCGGCGATGAAGTGACGCTGGGGCAGATCGTTGACGCGAACGCGGCGTGGCTGGCCGACGGGCTGACCAGCGCTGGCGTGCTGCCCGTTGAACAAGCGACGGTACCCGACGATGCCCTAGTGATCGGTCAGGCCATCCGACGGCTGGCCCAGCGTTCGCCGTTGATCGTGATGTCCGGCGGGCTGGGGCCGACCGACGCGGACCTGACGCGGAGCGCGATGGCGACGCTCGCCGGCGAGGAGTTGGTCGTTGATGACGCAGCGATGGCGGCGCTGACGGAGATGCTCGGGCGTCGCGGGC
>JAIEQQ010000030.1 GCA_019747615.1 Phycisphaerales bacterium | reverse complement strand
ATTCAGGACATCCTGCTGACGCCGCCCGGCGACACGAACACCGGGCCGTTCACGGGGTTCTACAACCCGCTGGGCGACCTCGGTCTGTTCCGCGATGAGCCGATGCAGGGCACGTGGCTGCTGCGCGTGGCCGACATGCGGCCCGTGGCCACTGGCACCGTCCGCAACGTCTCCGTGCAGATTCGCACGCGCACCACCCCGGTGTGTCAGCCCTCGGGCACGCCGCCGCCGCTGCTCTGCCCCGCGGACATCGCCGACGATCAGGGCAACCCGCTGCCGGGCCTGCCGAACGTGCCGAACAACGGCGTGACCGAGGGCGACTACAATGCGTTCTTCTCAGGCTACTTTGAAGCGTTGCCCTATTGCGACATCGCCGACGATCAGGGCAACCCGATCCCACCCGGTGCGCCCGGCGTGCCGAACAACGGCGTCACCGAGGGCGATTACAATCTCTTCTTCTCGGTGTACTTCACCGCCTGCAACTGACACGCACCGCAGCGACAGCTCGCGTCTGGAGGCCCTGACCGAAGAAATCGCTCTCGGGCGATGTCAGCAACGCCGATGGCCTTCAATACCGGCATCATGCACAGGCTCTCGTCGCACATCTTTGAGCACACCCCCGAGACCCTCGGTGCCTGGTGCGCCCAGCGCGCCATGCCGTCGTTTCGCGCCAAGCAGATCCTCGAGTGGGTCTATCAGAAGGGCGTGACCGATCCGGCGAAGATGACCAATCTCTCGGCTCGCGATCGCCAGACGCTCGCCACTGAGATGACCTTCCTCTCCGGCGACGTCGTCTCGCACGCTCGCGCGACCGACGGCGTGCAAAAGCTGCTGGTGCAATGGTGGGACAACGACCACGGTGGCGGAACGGCGAGCGGCGTAGGGACACAGGACGCTGCGGCGCTCGCCGGGAGCGAGCCTGATGCTCAGACGGGCATCACCGCTCCGCCGCTGGCCGAAGACGAGGAGCTCACGATCGCATTGACGCAGCTCGGCTCGCAGGCCCCCGCAGGCCTGCTGCCCTCGGGCGTCGCGCCGGACAGCTCTCGCCAGACCGAGTGCGTGATGATCCCCGTCGAGTCCGACGAGCAGAGCCGACGCACCGCCTGCATCAGCTCGCAGGTCGGCTGCCCGGTTGGTTGCAAGTTCTGCGCCTCGGGCCTCGGCGGGCTTGAGGGCAATCTCTCGGCCGGGCGCATCGTCGAGCAGGTCTATCGCCTCGGGCAACTGCCGGGGGTCGGCCGCATCAGCAACGTCGTGTTCATGGGCATGGGCGAGCCGCTGAGCAACTTCGCACCCGTCACCGCCGCCATCCGCACGATCTGCTCGCTCTGGGCGCTGGGCATCAGCGCTCGCAAGGTCACGATCTCCACCGTCGGGCTTCCGAAGGCGATCGATCGCCTGGCGCTGGAACTCGATCTGCCTGTCACGCTCGCGCTCTCGCTGCACGCGCCGACGGACGAGATCCGCCGCGCGCTGATCCCGTGGGCGGAGTACACGACGATCGACGAGCTGCTCAGCTCATGCCAGCGCTGGTTTCGAAAGACCGGGCGCGAGATCACGCTGGAGTACACGCTCCTGCGCGACATCAACGATCGGCGAGAACACGCCGAGGAGCTCGCTCGCCTGGCCAAGACGCTGCGCGCCAACATCAACCTCATCCGCTACAACGAGGTCCGCGGCATGCCCTTCAACCGCCCCCGCACCGACGATGTGGTTCGCTTTCAGCGTGTGCTGCAAGAGCGAGGCGTCAACACCCATATCCGCGCCTCACGCGGGCGAGACATCGCCGCGGCGTGTGGCCAGCTCCGGCACGAGAGCGGGCCGAAGGCTGGCAGCAACGCGTGACATCACCGCTCCGCTGCGGGCCGCATCGAATACGGCGACTCACCCACTTCGCGCCGCTCGACCGTCCCCACCCACTGCCGCCCCGCGGCCTCGATCATCGCGCCGACCTGCGTGATGGCCTTCACGAATGGCGGCGGCTTTTCGGTCAGGCCGAGCAGGTCGTTCAGCACGAGCACCTGCCCGTGGCAGCCGGCGCCGGCGCCGATGCCGATGACTGGCACTCTGGCGACCTCCAGCACCGCGTCCGCGGTTGACTGCGGCACCGCCTCAAGCAGGAGCATCGGCGCCCCAGCGTCCTGCATCGCCTGCGCGTCGGCGACGATGCGGGCCGCCTCTTCCGGCGTCCGCCCCGCGGCGGAGTAACCGCCGGTCAGCATGAATCGCTGCGGGCGGCTGCCGATGTGCGCACACACCGGCACGCCCGCGCGCGTCAGTCGCTCGACCAGCGGGGCGAACGACGCGTCCACCTCCAGTTTCACGACGTCCGCGAGCCCCTCGGTCAGAAAGCGGCCGGCGTTCCGCACCGCGTCGTCGGGTGAGGCGTGGTAGCTCATGAACGGCATATCGCCCATGATCAGCGGCTGGGCCACGGAGTTGGTAGACGCGGCTCGCTCGCTGCCGCGCTTCACGCCGGCGGTCAGCGCGAGCAGCACGTCCAGCGGCATGTCCAGCGTGCGCGTGAAGCCCAGGGTCATCTCGGCGGCGGTGTCGCCGACGAGCAGCACGTGAACACCGGCCCGGGTCAACCACGCCGCGGTCGTCGCGTCGTAGCAGGTCAGGCAGGCAAACGGCGTTGTCCGGCGCGTCAGGGCGCCGATCGTGACGCGAGCAGGCGTGGAAGCCGGGGGCCGGTGCTGCGGCTGGCCCGAAACCGGCGGATCTCCTGCGACGTTCCCTGAGGGGGTCG
>JAIEQQ010000117.1 GCA_019747615.1 Phycisphaerales bacterium | reverse complement strand
GCTCACTCGCTCGGGGTACGCTCGCACGCTGGGCGTGTACCGGCTCACCGGCGACGCGTTGTCCAGCGCCTCGTGCGGTCGCTCGATGTTGTACTCGTCGCGCCACCGGTCCATCGACCGCTGCGCGTGCGAGAGGTCCAGCAGGTCCAGCCGCGAGAGCAGCTCGGCCTTCAGCGTCCGGTTGAACCGCTCCAGCTTGCCCTGCGTCTGAGGGTGCATCGGACGCCCGTGCGACACGCCCACCCCCAGCTTCAGCAGCCACACGCTCAGGGCCGTGTGCTCGGCACACGCACCGGCGCTGCCCCACGGCGAGCCGTTGTCGCACAGGATCCGCTCCGGAAGCCCGAACAGCCTGAACAGCGCGATCAAGTGCCCGATCACCGTCTGCTCACGCTCGTTGTCGCACGCCCGCAGCGACAGCGCGTAGCGCGAGTGATCGTCCAGCACCGCCAGCGGGTGGCACCGCCCGCCGCGGGCCATCGGCACATGCCCCTTGAAGTCCATCTGCCACAGCTCATTGGGACGCGCACGCTCGAACCGCACCAGCGGTGTCGCCGCACGCGAGGCCTCCGGGTCCACCAGCCCGTGACGGTGCAGGATCCGGGTGATCGTGCTTGGCGAGGGCGGGCCCTCCAGACCGCCCCGCTCCAGCCACGCCGCCAGCTTGCGTGCGCCCCACGCCGGGTGAAGCTCACGTGCTTCGACCACCAACGCCGCGATGTGCGCCGGCGTCATCGCCGGCGAGCTGCGCGGCCGGCGCGGCAGATCCTCCAGCGACCCCGGCGATCCGATCGCGCGGTGGCGTTCCAGCCACTTGTACCCAGTCTTGCGGCTGATCTTGAACCGCCGGCACAACGCCGCGAGACTCTCCCCTCGCGCCGGTGACTCGGCCAGGCTCACAAACTGCTGACGACTCGACATGATCGTTGACACCTCCCACGGCATGCTCAGCCTCCTTTGAAGCCGAACAGTCCGCGATCAAAGTGTCACCCATGTCCTGACGCAGTGTTACCTATGTCTCCGGTCTGTACATAGGACCGGGGGAGGGTGAAGACTGGGGGAGAGTGAAGACACCCCGGGGGCGTTGGTCTCGCACGCGGCACCGGTGCGCGAACACACTGGGACCATTGCTCTGTGTGTATGCGAAAACGCCGCGGCGAGGGACGCCGCGGCGGTGGGGATTGCGGGCTTCGGCGTGCGAAGGGCCGGGCGCGTTCGGCGGGTGGTCAGGCGGCGGCGGCGCGAGGTGGCGCGGGAGTGTCGGAGGCTTGGGCGAGACCGACCTTGATGCCACTGACAACCTTATCGACGAGGCGGACCATCTCGGGCAGCTCGGGCTTGGGGATCTGCACGTCGGCGCCGACTTGCTGGCCCTTTTTGCGGTTGTCCTCGCTGATGAGTGAGCTGAAGAGGATCACGGGGATGCCCTTGGTCGCCTCGCCGGACTTGATGCGCTTGGTCAGGTGCAGGCCGTCCATGCGGGGCATCTCGATGTCGCTGACGACCGCGTCGATGCGGTCGCCGCCGGCGCTGATGGCCTGCCAGGCCTGCTCGCCGTCGGAGAAGACCTCCAGGCGGGTGTAGCCGGATTGGCGGAGGACCTTGCTCATGATGTGGCGCATGAAGGGCGAGTCCTCGCAGAGGAGGACGCGCTTTGAGCCGCGGTCGACGTTCATGTCATTGGGCACGCTCTCGACGCGGAGCTTCTCCTGCAAGAGGATCGCGTCGCTGACGGATTCGAAGTCCACCATCAGCACCAGGTGGCCGCCGATCTCGATGATTCCGGTGGTCGCGCTGTTGACGCTGGTGGTGCTGGCGCCGACATCGGGCGCGGGGCGGACCTTGCTCCAGGACATGCGGTAGATCTGCTCGACCTGATCGACCATGAAGCCGGTGCGGCGTCCGTTGAACTCGGTGATGATGATCCGGCCTTCGGGCGCGTTTGCACCGGTGCCCCAGGCTTTCTGGAGGCTGAGATGCTTGGCAAGGTCAACGACGGGGATGACCGCGCCGCGGATGTTGAAGATGCCGATGACCGATGGGTGTTGGCCGGGTGACTCGACGGTGGTCACGGGGCGGATGACCTCGCGGACCTTGGCGACGTTGACCCCGAACTTGCCGCTGCCGATGCTGAACACGAGCACTTCGAGCTCGTTGGTTCCGGCGTCGAGCAGGATGTCGGGCGCGCTTGATCCGGCGCCCTTGGTGGGCTTGGAAGTTGAGGCTGGCGAAGGTGCAGCTTTGCTGGTGGGGGGGGTGGCGGGCGTAGTGCTCATGTGGTTCTCCGTATTCAGTTCGGGCGGATTCGTCTTGCCCAGTCCCGTTAGATCGTTCGGATTCGTGCTCACGATGAGGCCGATACCTACGAAAGGCAGGAAGTTCGCGAGCGCGTGATTGTGCATGCAGCCGGGGCCGGGCAAATGGAGCGTCGCGGCTCGCAGCCTCGATATGTGGGCACGCACCGGCACTGCCAGGATCCCGCGTTGCCAGCGTGTGCGGGTTGTCGGGGTTGTGCGAAGTGCGCCGGTTGTGACGATTGCGCCGGTTGTGACGGCGGGTCACGCCGCGAACACAACGGCGCCGCACCGGGCTCAGGTCGTGTAGTCGGCGTTGATGCGGACGTACTCGGTCGTGAGGTCGCAGCCGGTCATCCAGCCCGAGCCGCTGCCGCTGTTGAGCGAGAGTGTGAATCGCACGTCGTCGGCGCTGACTGCGAGCTTCAGCGCGGGGTTCTCGAGCGCCT
>JAIEQQ010000679.1 GCA_019747615.1 Phycisphaerales bacterium | reverse complement strand
GTCTGGGGATGCTGCGAGACCGGGCGCGGCGTCCGGCGGCCCCCACGCGCTGGCAATCAGGCGAGTGGTCTCGCGTTTGCGGCCGGTGTCCTTGCGAGCCGGTGAGCCGGCGAGCAAGCGGAACGCGAGCAGGAAATCCCCATGACACATCGCCGCGGCGGCAAAGCCCTCGCCATGACGCGCCGAACCGAAGCGTTGATCGCCGAAGTAGTTGGCCAGCCAACACTCGCCGGCATCGTCAAGAGATTTGGCGCGAGCCTCGAGCAGATCGCAGTCACGCCGGTCAAGCGAACGCACGACGAGCGTGAACTGGTTGTGCCCAATGTCCGCGGCGACGAGCGGGCGATCCATCCAGCCGACAAACGTCGCGCCCCAAGCGCCATCCCGCTCGGAGCGGAGTTCGCGCGGCGCGTCAGGTGCCGCGGCACCGGTGACTTCCCAGCGCACGCTGACGTGCTGCGTCGTCACGGCGTGCTTGTCCTTCAACCCTGCATGCTCGACGGCGCTCGCCTTGAGCTTCAGCGCGCGTGCGAGCATCACGCTCGCCTCGGGCGTGGTGAGCTGGGTCTTGGTCAGGCGGTAGATCGCGTGCAGCTCGCGCCGCTCGCCGGCCGCGCTCGCGCCGCCGTCGGTAGCACTGGCGGTGGTGCGAATCTGTGCGAGCGTGCCCGGTGTCAGGTGCTCGACGACGCCGAAGTCTTCAGGGAGGCGTCGAAGTTTCATGGGCGAGTGGGGAACTGTGACAAGAGTTTTTCAACGAAGGAAGGGAAGGGACGGAAGGGGGAGCAGATGGCAAATCAGCAATGGGAATAGAGGCTGAAGGCTAAACGCTCAACCCTCAAGGCGTTCGTTCAACTCGGCCCTCGGCCCTCAAACCTCGGCCCTCTCCCCTCACAGCCTCGTCAGCTCATCGATAAACAGCGCGTGCGACCTCGCGCCCATGCGGAAGCACTCGATCTCGAACTTCTCGTTGGGCGAGTGCACGCGATCGTCGTCGAGGCCGAAGCCCATGAAGATGGTGCTGATGCCCAGCTCGCTCTTGAGCAGGCCCGCGACGGGGATGCTGCCGCCGGTTTTGATCAGCGCGGGCTCGACGTTGCACGCACGCTTGATCGCGCGGCTCGCCGCCTGCAAATGCACCGAATCCGTCGGCAGCGTGACGCCCAGCCCGCCGTGCAGGTCCGAACACTCGACGGTGAAGCCCGGCGCGATCTCGGCGACGCGGGCCTTGATCCAGTCAAAGAACAGTTGCGTGATCTGCGCCGGATCCTGATCGGCAACGAGGCGGAAGCTGACCTTCGCGCTGGCGTGGCTGGGGATCACGGTCTTGGCGCCGGCGCCGATGTAGCCGCCCCAGATGCCGTTGATCTCGGCGGTGGGACGCGCCCATTCGCGCTCCAGCGGTGCGAAGCCCTTCTCGCCCCAGTCGGCGCTCTGCGGCAGGCCGATCTTCTTCAGCGCGTCGGCCTGATCAAACGCCAGCCTCTGCCACGCGGCTCGCTCATCAGCGCTGATCGGGATGACCTTGTCGTAGAAGCCGGGGATCGTGACGCGGTTGTTCTCGTCGTGGAGCTTTGAGAGCACCTTGGCCAGCGCGAGATTGGGGTTCATCACGCGCCCGCCCCACATGCCGCTGTGCAGGTCCTGGTCCGGGCCGCGGAGTGTGACTTCGGTATAGGCCAGGCCTCGCACGCCGTAGGTGATGGCGGGCTTGCCGCGTGCGAGCATGCCGGTGTCAGAGATCAGGCAGACGTCGCAATCCTTCAGCGCGGCTTTGTGATCACGAACAAACCGATCCAGGTTCACCGAGCCCGACTCCTCTTCGCCCTCGATGAGGATCGTGAACTTCACGCCGCCGGCGACCTTGTCCGTCGCAAAGCGCACGGCTCGCAACGCCTCGATGAACATCAACACCTGTCCCTTGTCATCCACCGCGCCGCGCGCGACGATGCGACGACCCGGCCCGCCGGGGATCGCTTCCTTGATCTCGGGCTGAAACGGCGGCGATTCCCAGAGGTTCAGCGGGTCCACCGGCTGCACGTCGTAGTGGCCATAGAACAAGACGTGCGGGCCGCGATAGTCCGGTGCGCCCGGATGATGCGTGAAGACGATCGGATGGCCGGAGCCCTCGGGCTCGCCCGTGGGCATGACTTCGACCTGCGTGATCCCCGCAGCGCGAAGCTGATCAGCACACCACACCGCGGCCCGCTTCACCTCGACCTTGTACTGCGGATCCGTCGAGATCGACGGGATCGACAGCCAGTCGATCAATCGCTGGATCGAGGCCGACTCGTTCTCATCGAGCCATGAAAGGGCAGCAGCGGCGGCGCGGTCAGAGGTTGGCATGACCGCAGGGTACGGTGGCCAAACCCGAAGCTCCAAGTTCAGCCGGAAGATGGGTAAGACGGGCCCAACTTCGGCGCGAGGCCTCACATGCTCGCCGCGGCGGTCCAACTCCCGGTCGGAGCGTTCTACGAGTGTTGACGTGTTCAAGGCCGAACGCTGCTGTACACTGTTCCTGCGGCCGTGCGTGCGCTGTGTCTTGTCCGCGCGCGGGTTGTGGAGAATCTCATGTTCAACTCACGCCTCAATGCTCCTGTTCTGCTTGCCTACGGCTTGGCTGTCGCAGGGCTCGCGTCGGCCGCCGCCGCCCAGCAAAAGCTCCACTTCACCTACCTCTGGCACATGGAGCAGCCCATCTACTGGCCCGACCGCCAGCCC
>JAIEQQ010000552.1 GCA_019747615.1 Phycisphaerales bacterium | reverse complement strand
CCGCTGGCCGCGAACGCGGTCGCCGCGGCGGAGGTGCTCGCGGCGATGGCGGGGCGCGGGCGAGCGGATTTGCCGGCCGAGGTGCGGGCGTGGTTGGAGGCGAACACCGATCAGCCGACAGCGAAGCTCCTTCGCGTCGCGGCCAAGGCGGTCAAACGCATCGGTGCAAACTCGGAACTCGCGGAGCTTTGGGCGCCGACGGAGCACGCCGCGGCGTGGCAGGCGGGGCTTGACGATCTGCACGAACGATTGGGGTGAGGCATCGGGCATCGGGCTGATGACTGGGCGTGCTGGGTTGAACTGCTTGAGCATCGAGCACCCCTTCAGGGTGCGAGGCCGATGAGACGTTTCCGGGGGTGTCGCTCGAAGACTCGCTTCCACCCCCGGCTACTTTCGTGCAGCCCTTCGGGCTGAAGAATGCGAGACGATCTCGACAGAGCGTGCTGATGACTGATCACTGGCAACTGACTATTGACTACTGACGACCGACAATGCGCTGTTGAAATGAGGAGCACAACTGAAGTGTGTCTTCCTTCACCCCTCCGGGGTGCGAGTATTTCTGCGTGCCTTTCCGGGGGTTTCGCTCGAAGACTCGCTCCAGCCCCGGCTACATTCCGGCGGCCCTCCGGGCCGAAACGCGACGATTCAACAGAGCAGACTGACGACTGACCACTGGAGACTCCTCAATGGCTCGCGACCTCAACTGGTTTGATGGTCATCTCGATTTGGCAATGCTGGAGGTCTTGGGGCGCGACATGCACGCGCCCGCATCGACCGCGGGCGGGCCGGATTTGCCGGCGGGCGTGACGTTGCGGACGCTGAAGGAGGGCCGCGTGTCGCACGCGCTGGCGACGATCTTTGTCGAGGCCGATGGCAAGGACCCGCGCGGGTCGTACGTCAGCGGCGACGCTGCCGGGGCCAAACGCGCCGGGCTCGCGCAGCTTCGGATCTATGAGCGATGGGTGCTCGAAGGGCACGCGAAGTGGATGCGCGGGCCGGCGTCGCATCCGCCGGGCTCAAACCCTGCGCTGACCATCGGTATCCTGATCGAAGGTGCAGACGTCATCGAAGGCCCCGCCGAGCTTGGCTGGTGGAAAGAGCGCGGCGTCGTCAGCGTCGCCATGGCCTGGTGGAAGGACTCTCGCTACGCCACCGGCAACGGGCACGATGTCAACGGGCCCAACGCCAACATCGGCCTCACGACGCTCGGGCGCGAGCTGGCCAAGGAGATGGATCGGTTGGGCGTCGTGCATGATGTCTCGCATCTGTCGGATCGCGCGCTGGATGAACTTCTCAGCATGACGAGCAAGACGGTGATTGCGAGCCATTCCAACAGCCGCGGGCTGCTGGGTGATCCGAAGAATCAGCGACACCTGACCGATAGCGCGATCAAAGAGATCGCCAAGCGCGGCGGCATGATCGGGCTGAACCTCTACAGCAAGTTCTTGAACGCGACGTGCGCCGAGCCGCCTCGACGCGCGAGCATTGATGACTGCGTGAAGCACATCGAGCGCGTGTGCGATCTGGCGGGCGGGCGCGGCAGCGTCGGCCTCGGCAGCGATATGGACGGCGGATTCTCCGCCGCGCGATTACCCGAGGGCATCGACCTGCCCGAGCACCTCACGCGACTCTCCGACGCCCTCTCACTCCGCGGCTGGAGCGATCGCGAAGTCCAAGGCTTTGCGCACGGCAACTGGGCTCGGTTCTGGAGGTGAGGCCACTTCCATTCCTTCCTTCACTTCGTTGAAACAATCCGCTCACCTCGACAACGCACCACCGAGGAGCGCTCGGCCGAACGTCAGCGCGAGTTTCGGGCGGCGAATGGCGAACGAAGCCAGTTCCAGCGGGCGAATCTCGGAGCGCAGGCCTCGTGCAATGGAGTCTGGTGAGAGGCCTTGCATGACTTTGGCGACCATGTCCCATTGCTGATCGTTGAAGGACGCGATGCGGACGTTCATCTTCCACGCGAGCCAGAACTCGTAGCCGTAGCGTTTGCGCCACCAGCGCTCGTAGCTGGAAAGGTGGGTGTTGGCATTGTCCGGCTCGCGGGCCGCGCTGGCGATCGCGGCTCCGGCAACTCGCCCGGACTCGATGCAGTACCGAATGCCCTCGCCGATCAGCGGCAGCGCCTGCATCGCGGTATCCCCCACGCACACGATGCGACCGAACACCGCTCGCTCGTTCGGCGTCTCGCTGGGCAGAACGCCGAAGTGCTTCTCGATCAGCCGACCGGTCACGAGCCCCAGCTTTCGCGGCAGTTCCGAGGCCATGAAGTCGTCGAGCATCGGCTGCGGGCGCGCCTTGGTGTCCGGCTGCAGCACGCCGACGCCGACGCGGATGCGCCCGTCTGGCCCCGGTAGCGCCCAGCCGTAGCCGGCGGGAAAGAACTGCGAGCCGACGAGCAGCAGGCAGTGATGCAGGTCGGGCGAGAGATTCTCGTACTCGTACTCGGCGCCGACGCCATAGCGCGTCGGGCGTGTTTGGAGGCCCAGCGGCGCGGTGACGGCGCGGGCCGAGCCGCTGGCATCGACGATGAACCGCGAGCGGACGGTGAACTCGCGCGTGCCCTGTGAATACGTTGAGCGGAGGGACTCGTCGGCGAGCGGCTCGGTTCGGACAAATCGCGAGCCGGTGAGGACCTCAGCCCCGGCGTCCGTCGCCAAGCCCGCGAGATACTCGTACGTCTTGGTCACATCGAGCG
>JAIEQQ010000234.1 GCA_019747615.1 Phycisphaerales bacterium | reverse complement strand
CGTTGCTGCCGGGCAGCGCCGGCGCGCCAGCCGCGGGCTTTGCCGGTGGCTCGCGCAACAGGATCACGCGCTCGCGATCGTCGCGTGTGCCCATGAGTCGATCCGGCCCCGCCGAGAGCAGCACGACCCGCATCGACGATTCGACGCGCATCGTGACCGGCTCGCCGTAGAGCGAGGGGGCATCGCGGAGGAAGCCGCCCTTGAGCAGTTCATCGATGCTCGCCGGCGGGTGGCCACGCTCGGCGTTGTAGTCGCGAACGCAGCGCTCGGTGACACTGAACACGGCCCCCTCGGTCGCTGCGCCCACCGCAGCGCTGAAGACCATGACCACGCCGCCCATCAGCACGATCGCCAGCGCCAGCCAGAGCGTGCCGAGCAAGCCCAGCACGACGCCCGCCGCGGCGAACCCGCGAGGGCGACGCAAGAGCCCGGCCAGCGAAACGACCAGCCCCACCGGCGAGACCACCACCGCACCAACACAGCCGCCAAGCACGCCGACGAGCGAGATCAAAAAGCCGACCAAGCCGACCACGTTCGTTCGTCGTCGAACGGGCGGTACAAACTCGCTGGCCCCGCCATCAAACGACGCCATGGCAAGCCTCCTGATCTCCGGCCCAGTGCCCAGTGCCCAGTGCCCAGTGCCCAGTGCCCAGTGCCCAATCTTACTTCCCTTTCCGCTTCGCCTTCTCCGCGGCTTTGCGGTTCTCTTCGATCTGCTGCTGCTTCGCCTCGGCCATCGCCTGCAACCGGGCAAAGAAGCCGGGCTTCTTCACCGGTGCCGGCAACTTGCCCTCCTTGATCAACTTCTTCCGCTCGTCCTCGATCGCCTCCAGCTTCAGCACCTGCTTGCGGATGCGCTGGCTCTCGATGATGCCCAGGCCGCTGTTGGCCAGGAAGTAGATCACCAGCGCCGACGGCGCGTTGTACATCAGCAGCGGGAACATGAACACGATCATGACCTTCATGATCTTCTGCTGCGTCTCCATCTCCGGCGTCAGCTCCGTCGTGGGCGGCGGGGTCATGTACTTCTGCTGGAACCAGAACAGCACGCCCATCAGAACCGGCAGAAGATTCAGCCCCTCCACCGGACCCATCAGCCCGCTGATCAGCGGGACGTAGATCGCGGTGCCGAACGCCACGATCTTGTCCGGCTCCGAAAGATCCGCCAGGAACGACCATCCCGGCACGATCGACTGGAACACGCCGAAGAACGCCGGCGTGTGCCGCAGCTCGAACGTGAAGTAGATCATCGCGCTCAGCGCGATCCAGATCGGCGTCTGAAGGAACATCGGCAGGCACCCGAGCATGCCCGCGTAGTTCACGTTCTCTTCCTTCATCAGCTTCGCCATCTCTTCGCGGAGCTTGACCTTGTCGTCGCCGTACTTCTCCTGCAGCTTCTTCTGCTTGGGCGCAAGCGCGCTCATCTGCTTGCCAAAGCGCTGGATGCTCATCTGCGACCACTTCGTCACCGGGTGCAGCAGCGTGCGCACGCACACCACCAGCACGACGATCGCCAGACCCCAGTCAAAGACCACCGACGACTGCAGCACACTCAGAAAGCTCTTGAGCAACTGCGCCAGCCACTGAAACGTGCAGAACCCGCAAGGCCCGCCGAAGCTGTAGATCACCATCCCGTCCATGCCCAGCGTCTTGGCCCGCGCATCGGCCCTCAGATACCGCTCGCTCAGCGGCCCGGCGTAGATCCCCATCGAGAGATCCTCGCTGGCGCCGGGCGCGAGCGTGACTTCCGGCCCGAACAGCCGAACGCCCGCGATCGCGTTCTTCTTCAACTCACCAGTGCCGGAGCCGCCTCGCCCCAGCACGATGCGGTCCACACTCGCCACGTCCACGAATCGCTTGTCCGACTTGCCCGGCGCAAGCTCCGGCTGCCGCTCGGGCAGCGGATGAACCGCGACGCTGAAGTACCGGTTCGTCAGCGCGACCCACGACAGGTTCAGCCCGCTGGCCTCGTACCCCGGCACCGGCCAGATGTTCTTCTCATTCCACGCCCCGCCCATCGCGTCCATCGGCTCACCCAGCACGTCGGCGTGGTAGAGCGAGAAGCGATCCGGGTTCACCCACTGCTGATCCGGGTTCACCGTCGCGCCCGGCAGATGCCCAAGCCGCAGGCGGCGCGAGTCCCCGCCGTAGCGGATCACACCCACCGGCAGATCCACCGGCCCGTGCTGCATCCACTGCACGCGCAGCGCTCGCCCGCTCACGTTCGCCAGCGACTGGATCAGCTCGATGTCGTAGCGATCGGCCTTCAGCCGGAACTCGCGCGTCACCTTCACCACCGGCGCCGACGCGCCATCAACCACGACCGCTTCGAGCGTCACGCTCGCGTCGGTCAATGTCTGCGTGCGGCCGATCTCCTTCCACACGCCGCTCTCCAGCAGCGGCACAAACACCCCGTCAATCCGCACGCCGATGGCCGCGAACGGCACGATCTCACGCACGACATTCGACCCGTCCATCGCGCGGAACGTGTAGATCTCTCGCTGCTGCAAGATCTCGTTGCGAGCATTGGCCCCCAGCACATCGACATGCCGCGAAAGCTGCACGCGCTCCAGGCCCGCGCCCGCCGTGGCAAAGTCCACCTGCATCGTGAACGGGTTGGCCTTCGCATCCGCCCCGAGACCACCCAGGGCCGCGACCGCTTTGCCATCCACCGGCAACGCCCGGAGCCCGGTCAGCG
>JAIEQQ010000653.1 GCA_019747615.1 Phycisphaerales bacterium | reverse complement strand
GTGATCGAGGCGGTGGTATCGGCCGGCGCAGACGGCGGTGGCGTGGTTGAGCGTGCGTTCGCCGGCGATCATGGGGAGCATGATGCTTTGGGTTGGGTGGGCCGGCAGGCGGGAGGGGGGCAGGCCGCGGGTCTCTTTGCCGAAGACCAGCGAGTCGCCGGGCATGAGCAGTGGGGAGGCGAGGCCGGTGAGGGGGCGCGAGGCGTGGGTGGAGAAGAACCAGAGGCGGGCGGGTTGCTCTGTGGTGAGATAGGTTTCCCACGACGGGTGCTCGCGCGGCTTGAGCCTTGGCCAGTAGTCGAGCCCCGCTCGGCGGCAGGCTTTCTCTGAGGTGTCAAAGCCGAGTGGATGGATGAGGTGCAGCGAGCAGCCGGTGGCGACGCACGTGCGCCCGATGTTGCCGGTGTTGTTGGGGATCTCAGGTTCGTGCAGGACGATGTTGAACATGCGGGCTCGGGGCGATCGGTGAGGGAACTCATCTTTGCGAAAGTTGTGGACGATCGCGTGCGCAACGAGTGAGAGTCTTGTATCATGGTCCGCGTGAATATGGACCCGGTCAAGTCGATGCTGGAGCTTGGCAACACGTGCGTCCGCGTGGTGACGTATGAGGAGGGTGAGGCTCTGACCTCGGCGGTGGGGCTGGTGCAGTCGCTGGGGCTGACGCCTTGGGTGTGGTCGTCGGTGCAGGGTGTGCGGGCGGTGGGGGGGACATCGGGCGAAGTTGTGAAGATGACGGAGAACCCGGCCGCGGCTTTGGCGTGGGCGATTGAGCGCGCGAGGGAGCCGATCGGGCTGATCACGCTGGACTTGGTCGATCGGTTGGAGGACGCGCCGACGTTGCGGGCGCTGCGCGAGGTGATCGAGAACTTTAGGGTGCAGGCTCGGGCGGTGGTGAGCCAGCATGTTCCTGGGATGCCGAGGCAGATTGGGCCGCGGCTGATCATGATCGACCACCAGGAGTCGATCCCGCCGGTGATCGGGGCGGTGAGCGTGCGGTTCACGCCGCCGATGCCGGATGATGAGGCGATCACCGCGACGATCAAGGCGACGGCCCGGAGGTTGCACTCGCAGGGTGTGCTGAAGCGGGCGTCGATGGACGCGTCGGTGCAGCGGCGGGCGGTCGAGGTGCTACGCGGGTTGACGCTGCGGCAGGCGGAGCAACTGATCGGCGAGGCGTGCGCTGACGGGGAGCTGCTGAACGCCGACCTTGAGTCGATCTCTCACGGCAAGCGGCGGCTGATGGAAGACAGCGGCGTGCTGGAATACGTCGATGCGCCGGCGTCGCTGGAAGAGATCGGCGGGCTGGAGCGGCTGAAGCAGTGGTTGCGGGTGCGCGAGACGAGCTTTGATCCGAAGGTGCGAGAGACGACGGGGCTGGTGCCGCCTCGCGGTGTGCTGCTGCTGGGTGTTCAGGGCGCGGGCAAGAGTCTGGCGAGCAAGGCGATCGCGACGGCGTGGAAGCGCCCGCTGATGCGGCTGGACCCGTCGTCGTTGTTTGATCGGTACATCGGCGAGTCTGAGCGACGGTTGAAGGATGCGCTGGCGCAGGCGGAAGCGATGGCGCCGATCGTGCTTTGGATCGACGAGATCGAGAAGGGCTTCGCATCCGCGGCCAGCGCGAGCGTTGACGGCGGGCTGTCGCGCCGGATGTTCGGCACGCTGCTGACGTGGATGCAGGAGCATCGCGCGCCGGTGTTCATGGTCGCGACGGCCAACGACATCGCGGCCCTGCCGCCGGAGCTTTTGCGCAAGGGGCGCTTCGACGAGATCTTCTTCGTCGATCTGCCGACGCCGGCGATCCGGCGGACGATCCTCACGATTCACCTGCGGAAGCGGCGTCAGGATCCGGCGTCGATCGATCTGAATGCGCTGGCCGAGGCGAGCGAGGGCTTCAGCGGGTCGGAGATCGAGCAGGCGATCTTGAGCGGGCTGCATGAGGCGGTGGCGAGCGGGGGTGGTGGTGCGGCGCGGCTCACAACCGAGGGGCTGCTAAAAGAAATCCGGCAGACCAAGCCGCTGTCGGTGACGATGCGGGAGAAGATGAGCGATCTGCGGAAGTGGGCGAGGGAGCGGTGTGTGATGGCGGATTGAGGGGGCTTCGCACACTCGCGCGTTTCACTCTTTCACGCGCAAGGTCCGGTCGCTTGCGCCGATCGCGGAGTGCGCGGAGGGGAGCGGAGAGGTTGTGTGCGGATCGCGGCTCCAGAGATGAAGTACTGCTCGGGTCACAGATTGTCATCATGTTGGCGATTGCTGTGACAACGAGTATGTTGAGAGTTTGCCCCCTCCGCCGCGAGGCGCGGCACCTCCCCCGGTGGGGACCGGGGGAGGGTGGAGAGCGGTGCTTGTGTTCAGTGTTTGAGTTCGTCGAGGAGGTTGATGCCGCGGGCGATGGCAAGTTCGAGGTCGGGCAGGGCGTTGTCGGGCGAGATGACGCCGGGGCCGAGGATCATGGAGAGCTGGGCGTAGCGATCACTGTCGAGGCCGGCGAGGACGAGCCCGCGGCCGGTGGCTTGGAAGAGCGCCATGAGTGCGCGGAGCTGCGGCGCGCTCTCGGCGTCGCGCTGGGCGACGCGTTGCATGTCGAGGATGACGACGCGGATGACGGTGGGGAGGCGATCGGCCCAGGAGAGCATGTCGGGCAGGCCGTGGATGGGGCCGGGGCGGCGGGTGTCGTGCGCGAGGGCGAAGACCGCGA
>JAIEQQ010000464.1 GCA_019747615.1 Phycisphaerales bacterium | reverse complement strand
CCCCGGGCGTGTGATGTCAGGAACAGATCGATCATGGCGGTCCTTTCGGCGAGCAACTCAACACGATGGTCGTGAACGAACTTCTCTCTAGAGCATAGTAAGTTGATCGACGCGTTGGCGAGATCTGGTGGCGGCACGCGAGCGGGCTCTGTCGCGATCGAGGGTGTCGCGCGCTGCGATGCGCTGGCGCTGATGGTCGTTGGCGCTTGCGTCGGTGCGTCTGGCGTGTCAGGGCAGCGGCTGTGCCCAATCGGCCAACACTTCGCGGAAGCCGAGCGCCGAGCCATCGAATCGCACGGCGTTGAAGACCTTCCGGTCGGCGTGGAATCGCCCGACGCGCTCGCGAACGTGTCCCTCCACGCGGAAGTCGATCACACTGGCTGTTCTCGTTGATGGCGGGGCGCCGGGCACCGGGGCGGCGCGATCCGAGTCCAGCAGCAGCACGATCGTGCTGGGCGAGCGGATGAGATCGCGTCGGATGTGGGCCGGGCCGGTGTCGTAGTTGGTGCGGTCGGGCGCGGGCGCTTGCCCGTTGACGGTCGTCGCGGTGCTTGAGAGCCCGGAGTGACCGGTCGCGTTTATCGCGTACGTGCGCGTCATGTCGGGCCCCAGGATCGATCGGGCCGCGGGGCAGACTAGGACTGAGGATGTCGAGTAGAGCTCCGCGCCGGTGCCGCTGCGCCCCGCGGCCTGTTGCACGACCAGGGCCCAGTTCGGCAGTGCCGCATAGGGCTGGCCGATGGCCGGATAGAAGCCCTTGTGGTCGTCGGCGTATTGCTCACAGATGATGCTCATCTGCCGCAGGTTTGAGACGCACACCGCGGCGAAGCCGGCGCGCCGGGCCGAGGCGAGTGTCGGCAGCAGGATGGCCAGTAGCACACCGATGACGCCGATGACGACCAGAAGTTCCACAAGTGTGAACCCCGGCGTGCGCGCAGCCGATGCGCGATGCGCGGATGTCATCGTTCGCAACGCGATCATGGGGCTTGCTTCGCTGGCGCGTCCGGCGCCACGGGCTCGATGCGGATCAGCCGACCTTTGGACTCGTCGGTGAGGATGTAGAGCAGCCCGTCGGGCCCTTGGCGAACATCGCGGACGCGCTGGCCGATCTTCAGCGTTTCCTGCGTCGTGGCGCGATCGCCGTCGAGCCGCACGAGCCGGACCTCCTCCGCGACGAGGCCCCCGGCGAACAAGCAGCCCTTCCACTGCGGGAAGCGATCACCCGTGCAAAACGCCAGGCCCGACGGCGCGATGCACGGCACCCACGTCACGCGCGCATTCACGACGCCGTCCATCGACCGCTGATCGGTGATCTTGGCACCGGAATACTCACGCCCGAACGTGGCCTTGGGCCAGCCGTAGTTCTGGCCCTTGATAATCAGGTTGAGTTCATCGCCGCCGAGCGGGCCGTGCTCGGTGGCCCAGACGTTGCCGGTGGCGGGGTCGATGGCCATGCCCTGGATGTTGCGATGGCCGTAGGTCCAGATCTGCTGGATGGCGTCGGTGCGAGCGTTGTAGGGGTTGTCTTTCGCGGGCGTGCCGTCGTCTTTGATGCGCAGGACTTTGCCGAAGGAGTTGCCAAGTTCCTGTGCCTTGTCGCGCTGGCTGAAGCCATCTCCGACGCTGACCAGCAGCGTGCCGTCGGGAAGGAAGAGCAGCCGCGAACCGAAGTGGAACCCGTCGGCCTTGGTGTCGGCCTCGTAGAGGACGGTGAGGTCTTTGAGCGATGTGCCATCGAACACGGCCCGCGCGACGCGGGTGGAGTTGCGGGCTTTGGTGCCGTGTGAATAGGTGAGGTAGATGAGCTTGTTCTCGGCGAACTTGGGATGCGCGACGACATCAAGGAGACCGCCCTGACGGTGGGCGAGCACCTCGGGAACGCCGTCAACAGGCTTCTCGACGAGCTTGCCCGCGCGCACGACGCGCAGGCGTCCCTCGCGCTCGGTGATGAGCATCGTGTCATCGGGCAGGAACGCGACGGCCCACGGGTGCTCAAGCCCTTCGACAAGCGGCGTTTGCTTCCAGCCTTTGGCCTGCGGTGCACTGGCGGTGGGCTTGGCAAGGGGGGCGGCGTCGTCAGATGGGGCCGCGGGCGCGGGCGCGGCGGCCGGGAGCGCCGCGGGCTTGGCTGCGGACCAAACACTCGTACTTCCGGCGGTCAGGAGTGCGAAGGCTGCTGCAAAGATCTTGATATTCATGGGTCTTGACTCCAGAGCCCATCGCCGACGTGAGAGGACGAACGCAACCGGCGGCGTGGAGATAGAGGATAGAACGGTGATCGCGTTGAGTTGCGGGGGCGGCGCGGCGAGCGTCGGAGCGATGGTGAGAGGGGGCGGTGGTCGTGACCGCCCGTTGCGATCCTCTCTGGCGGAGGCGACGGCTGTGAGCTCCGCGGGCGAGCTCGACCTGCGAGGGATCGACGCCAGAGAAATCGAGGCGTTTCACCAACGAAAACGACCCGGTGAGGGGTTGCCTCACCGGGTCACGGAACAATTCCTGCGGGCTTGCCTGGCGCGATCGGCGTGCGATCGAGTTCACGATCGCTTCGCATCGCGACGGGGGCTCCGTCGAGCCGCCTTTACAGGCGAAGCCCCTGATTCCAAGTAAGAGTCTGCACTGGATCACCTCCGTTCTGATGTCACCATGCGAGCTGTCGGGCAGCGCGATCCATTGACTGAGTTTAAACATGAGGC
>JAIEQQ010000050.1 GCA_019747615.1 Phycisphaerales bacterium | reverse complement strand
AGGGAGCGAGAGCATACGCCGGATGCGACACGACCCCGCGGGCGAGGGTGCCGGCAGGGTCGTGGGTGCTGTTGCCAGAGAGACGTGGGCGATGGTCAGATTGCGCAGCCGTCGAAGTAGACGGAGAAGAAGTGGTTGTAATCACCTTCGGTAACGCCGTTGTTCGGAACGCCGCCGGTACCACCGGGGCCAAATGGCGGGAGCGGGCGGCCCTGATCGTCGGCGACATCAGCCGGAGCGCCGGCATCGAAGAATGTCGCGAAGAAGAGGTTGTAATCGCCCTCGGTGACCCCGTTGTTGGGCACCAGCGGGTTGGGAATCGCGCTGTAGTTGTGGATGGCCTCGCCCTGATCGTTGGCGATATCGATGGTCGAGCAGCGACGAGGGGTGACGGCGATCCGCAGCAGCGAGGCGTTGGCGCCCAGCGACGAGGTGCCGGCGGCGGTGGCCTTGATGCGGGCACCGACGAGCAGCGCGTCGGAGAGGAACGTGGTGCGATCGCGGAAGCTGTGAATGAAGACGTTGTCGTTCATCAGCAGATCGGGATCGAGCGCGACGGGGTCCCCCGATCGCGCGATGACTTCGCCGGCGTTGAGCACGACGACCTGGTTTGACGCTGTGTCCGAGCGCGAGGTCGTGCCCGTCACGATGAACTGCTCGTCGGTGCTGCCCTTGTAGTCGGTGAAGACCGCCCAGTTCTCCGTGCTGCCGGGGAAGATCGGCTGGCCGATGCGCGCGATGATCGCACCCTCTCGGATGATCGCGACCGTCGCACCGAACGGGCCGGGCGGCTGGAGCAAGGCGACCGCAAACCACTGTCCCGAGGGCTCGAGCCAGCACTCGCTGATGGCTGTGACGGTGTTGCCCTGAAACTGCTGGTTCGCCTGCAGGACGACCACGCCGTTGCGAACGACGACGCGCGAAACCACGGGCAACGCCAAGTCTGCGAGATAGAGCGTGACGCGCCCGTCACCGGAGACGTGCGAGTTCAGCGTCGTCGTCGCGTAGCTCAGCGAGGCCAGCGCCACCGGGTCGCCGGCCTGCTGCTGACCGTCGGGCACCGTTTGCGTTGCGCGTGCGATGATCGACGAACCGCCATTGCTCAGATTGAGGCGCGAGAGCGTCACTGAGAACGCCGGATCGTTCACCTTGTCGGCCTGAAACGCGACCACGCCGTCGTTGGTGAGAATCGCGTTCGCAAAGTCATTTCCCCAGGTCGCCGAAGCGCTGATCTGCGGCGCCGCGTCGGTGCTCGCCGCGATCGTGCTGAACACGCCCGCAGTGGACCGCACGACGAGCGACCGACCGGCGGTTGTGAACGCGTACGCCCAATCGCCCGCATCATTGACGCGCGGGATCGCGCCGCCGCTGAGGTTGAGCAGCGTACCGGCCGGCGACTCGACGACGGTTTCGCCCTCGCGGGCAAGCACCGCACCCACGCGCCCGACGCCGGAGAAGATCACTTGGTCGTTCGTTCCGGCGGGGGCCGGCGCGCCCGTCATTGTCGGCACGGTCACCCATCGATCGCTCACGCTGCGGTAAATTCGCCCGAAGTTGTTGAACTGCAGAGCGGGAAGGCCGGGCACGTCGGCCCGCGTCGACCCTGAGGGAACGTGGGCCAGGATCGGATGAAGCGCCTCCGCCGGCGCACCGAGCGCCGCGGCACCCAGCGACAATGCGATACCCACGCCCGTCAATGCCCTGAAAGATCGATCGTTCACGCTCAAGCTCCTGGTGAGTATCCAGCGCAGAAACTGAGCCCCACGCGCACTGAGTACTTTTCATTGTACACGACGAACCTCGGGGCGCGTCCCGGATCTCGCGAACTTACCCGCACTTCACACGCGGATGTGAAGATGGGCAAGCCGCTGATACGGCCCAGACCCCCAAATCCCCGCCGCTGGGCTCCGTTGCCGGAGCGTTCAGACTCGCCACCGGCGCGACGCCCCCCCGACGCCGACGGCGTGCGATCGCCGTCGGGCACCGCCGCACTCGCAGAAGCGATAAACCGCCTCGCTATCGAGCCTGCAGCTCATCGGCCAGCGCACCAGCCCCGTACACCTTTCGCAGCGACTCGATGATCGCGCGGCTGTCCACCGCCACCGCCCGGTTCCGCGCCTCGTCATAGACAAACGCCCCGGCCAGCGAGTCAATATTGCCGTCGAAGATCAAGCCGACCACCTCGCCCTTGGCGTTGAGGACCGGCGAGCCCGAGTTCCCGCCGATAATGTCGGCGGTGCAGATGAAGTTGAACGGCGTCTGAAGGTCGAGCTTCTCCCGGGCGTCGGCCCACGACTTTGTCAGCGCAAACTCGTCGGAATCCGCCCGGCGCTTCGCGAGGTCATACAGACCGGCGATCGTGGTAAACGCGGGAGTCGGTGGCGTGTCGGATTTCACGCCGGTCACGACGCCAAAGCTCATCCGCAGCGGGCCGGTAGCGTCGGGATAGACGCTGGTGCCCAGTGCCTCGAATCGCGCTTCGGCGATCTTCGCGTACGCGTCGGCACGCGGGCCGCCGATCTCGATATCGCTGATCCGGCGCAGTCGCAGGAACTCGGGCGCGACACGCTGGGCCAGGGCGATCATCGGGTCGGCCGAAGTCGCGGCACCATTGGACGAGGCCGCGTCCATCAGGGCCTTTCGCGCCGCGGGGTTCGCGAGCGTGGTGCCGCGGACGACGCGCTGGGCGAGCT
>JAIEQQ010000009.1 GCA_019747615.1 Phycisphaerales bacterium | reverse complement strand
ACGACGCGCGGACCGAGGCGCTCACGAAAGTGATCGAGCGCGCCAGCCCAGTCGCTCATGACAAAGAGCTTGCGGGCGGGCTCGCCCTGCATGGTCGCGACGGCGATGGTGAAGACCTCGTCGATGTAGTGGTCAAGCTCGGGGAACTCGCCGCGCTTGTCCAGGCCGCGCACGTGGCAGGCGAGCGTGGGTGTGCTCGAAAGATGCTGATCGACAAAGGCGCGACCCTCCGCGATGATGTCCGGGCGCGGGCGAAGGTACTTGACGCTCAGCCACCGATACGCGTCAGCGAGCGTCGCGTTGTGCAGCGGGTGATCGCGCGGGGCCCAGGGCAGCGCGTTCACGACGCCGCAGAAGAAGTCCGCGACCAGCACGCGCTCGGGGCGATTGAGGAAACCCAACGACCACGTCCGTGAGCCCTCGCCATCGAAGCGATTGAAGACCGGCGCGTCCAGCCGCGCCGCGTTCCACTTGGCGGGAAAGCGGTCCGCAGCGACGCCATCAAGCCCCGCGGCGGCGAGATCGCCAATCGGCTCGAAGTACAGCGGCCAGGCGTTCTCCGTCAGCGCCGACCCGCGCCGGCGAAATCGGCTCTCCTGGCCCCAGTGAACAATCGGCTGGCGCCCGGTGAACTCGGCCAGCAAGAGCTGCCCGAGCGCGAAATCGACATCCGCCCAGAAGCCATAACCCCACTCACGGATCACGAGGTAGCGGCCCGTGCCGCTGTCGCTCGCGTCGATGGGGATCGGTGTCGCAGCGGAAGCGGGCGGTGTGCCCGCAGACGGAGCGACACCGGGCATCGCGGCTCCCGACGTCGCGAGCGCCGCCAGAGCCTTCTTCGATGGCTTGAAGTACGGGTTGCTAGCCAGCGCCGCGTTGAAGCAGTCGCCCGCGTAGTCGCGCAAGCCCAGATGCAGCGCGACGAGCCCGACGACGTGGTGCGCCACGGCGCAGTTCGGATCGGCCTGGAGCGCGTCGCGAGCGGTCATTTCGGCCTGGACCCACTGACCGCCATCGGCGAACTTGGCGGCTCCGACCGCAAGGGCCGCAGCAGCCTTGACCGCCTCGGGTGAAACAACAGCCTGGGGCGTGCCGGTGGTCATCGCGGCGATCCTATTCGGGCTCGAAGACGCAGGATTCGTGCACGATGGGCCGATTTGCCGATCTCCTCTGGCCGCGGGCGGAGTGCCAACAATCGCCCCGACATGAGCAAGAAAGGCCGACGCATGGACGCACCCGAAGTTCTCACCCCGCCCGCGCCCTCCGCCGCCTCCCGGCGCGAGGCAGACGCGGACGATGACGCCGCACGCGCCAAGCGCGGCTCGCCCGCGAAAGTCACCGCCGAAACGATGGCGACCAAGCAGCGCGATATCTCCGTCTCGGAGTTCTTCGCCAAGAACCGGCACCTTCTGGGGTTTGACAACCCGCGCAAGGCGCTTCTCACCACGGTGAAGGAAGCGGTCGACAACTCGCTGGACGCGTGCGAGGAAGCCTCAATCCTGCCGGACATCACGGTGGTGATCGAGGACTTGCAGCCGGATCGAGCGGCGGGTGCCAAGGCCAGCCGCTATCGCATCACCGTGGTGGACAACGGGCCGGGCATCGTGCGCAAGCAGGTCGAGAACGTCTTCGGTCGCTTGCTCTTTGGCAGCAAGTTTCACCGCTTGAAAATGAGCCGCGGGCAGCAAGGCATCGGCATCTCCGCGGCCGGCATGTACGGGCTGATCACCACCGGCAAGCCGATGACGATCCAGACGCGCCCCAGCGCGACGAAGCAGGCGCACCACATCGAGCTGGCGATGAACACCAAGACCAACCGCGCCGAGGTGACGGTTGACGAGGAGACCGACGACTTCCCGCTCCAGCGGCTGCGATCACTTCCGCAGGCTCGCGAGCTGGGCGATGCGTTCCTCTCGCAGCGCGACTATCCGACCGGAACATCAGTCACGATCGACCTCGAGGCCAAGTATCAGCGCGGGCGCGGCTCGGTTGACGAGTTCCTCGAACTCACCGCTATCGCCAATCCGCACGCACGCATCACGCTGGTGCGCCCGACGCGAATCACCGATGAGGAGGACGATGCGCCGCTGATGCGGAAGGGGCCGAGGGCCGAGGGCCGAGGTGACAGCGAGCCGAAGACCGGCGAGGGTGGCGAGGGGGTCGCTGCGCCGGTGGAGATCGCTGCCCCCGCGTTGACGCAGGATCTTGGTTCGATCGTCGTTTTCCCGCGCGCGGTGAACGAGCTGCCGCCGGAGACCAAGGAGATTCAGCCGCACCCCAAGGGCATCGAGCTGGGCATTCTGCTCCAGATGATGAAGGACTACGAGGCCAGCGATCGCGGCGGCACGCTCTACACGTTTTTGCAGGAGAAGTTCAGCCGCGTGTCTTCCGCGACCGCGGCGGATTTCTGCAAGGCCATCGGCGCGACGAGCCGGACGAAGGTCAGCGACATCGAGCCGGCGCAGACGGAGCTCTTGTTCAAGGAGTTCCAAGACAGCAAGCTGCCGCCGCCGCCGACGGACTGCCTGGCACCGATCGGCGTCCAGCAGTTGCTCAAGGGCATGTTCAAGGGCGTCCGCGCCGAGTTCTACGCCGCGTCCTCTCGCGAGGCGAACGTGTACCGCGGCAGGCCGTTCTTGATCGAGACCGCGATCGCCTTCGGCGGCGAGCTGCCGACGGAAGACACGTCT
>JAIEQQ010000176.1 GCA_019747615.1 Phycisphaerales bacterium | reverse complement strand
CCAAGGGCGTCGCCCTCGCCGCCGCAGCGCCCGAAGCCCTCGGCCTCCTCCGCGCCGCGATCGCCAGCACACCCGCCTCCTCCACGCTCCGCGCCCACGCCGTGGGCCACGCACACATCGACACCGCCTGGCTCTGGCCGCTGCGCGAGACGCGCCGCAAGTGCCAGCGCACCTTCGCCACCGTCCTTCGTCTCATGGAGCGCGACCCGGGCTTCACGTTCCTCTGCACCCAAGCCCAGCAGTACGCGTTCATCGAGCAAGACTCACCCGCGCTCTTCCGCCAGATCGCCAAGCGCATCAAGGACCGCCGCTGGGAGGCCAACGGCGGCATGTGGGTCGAGCCCGATTGCAACGTTCCCTCCGGCGAGTCCCTCTGCCGCCAGCTCCTCCACGGCGCGCTCTACTGGAACTCCCGCTTCGGCGACAGCGCCAAGCAAACGCATCTCTTCCTCCCGGATACCTTCGGCTTCCCCGCGCAGCTCCCGCAGCTCATGGCCCTCGCCGGCCTCTCGACCTTCATCACCAACAAGCTCTCGTGGAACGACACCAACCCCTTCCCCCACACCACATTCCACTGGGAGGGCCTCGACTCCACGCGCGTCCTCGCTCACCAAACCCCCGGCAACGACTACAACTCCACCCTCACGCCGCGCGAGCTCAAACGCGCCGATGACGCGCACCGCGCCAAGCACATCCCAAGCACCCGCGCGAGCAAAGAACGCTCCTCCACCCCTCGCGGCGGCCGCTTCCTCCAGCCCTTCGGCTTCGGCGATGGCGGTGGCGGCCCCACCGCCGCCTCGCTCTTCCGCGCGCACCTCGCCGCGGAGTGTGACGGCCTGCCCGCGACGCAGTTCTCACGCACCGACGACTTCTGCCGCGCACTCGCCCGAGACGTCGCTTCCGCCGAGCTCAACGGCCGCCCCGCGCCCACCCATCATGGCGAGCTCTACCTCGAGCTCCACCGCGGCACCCTCACCACGCAAGCCTGGCTCAAGCACGCCAACCGCCAGGCCGAAGACGATCTCCGCCTCGCCGAGCTTCTGCTCGCCGGCGCGCCCATCCCCCTTGCCGCCGCCGAACGCAAACGCGCTCAGGCAGAGCTTGACGAAGCGTGGAAGCTCGTCCTCCTGAACCAGTTCCACGACATCCTCCCCGGCTCGTCCATCAACTGGGTCTACGACGACGCCCGCGAGCAACACGCCCGCGTCACACAGATCGCCCAAGCCTGGATCGAGCGCGGCCTCTCCCTCTGGACCGACATCCTCGACACCCGAGGCTGCGCCGAGCCCGTCGCGGCGCTCAATCCCGCCTCCACCGCCGCGGGCCGCGTCATCGGCGAGGGTGACTCCGCCTTCGTCGCCGTCGCCGATGCGCTCTCGATCGAGCTCGTCGACGCAGCGCAGCCGATCGCCACTGAACCGGGCGCCGATCCGGCCGACGTCACGCCCGTCACCATCGACGTCGACGCCAAAGCCCGCACCGCCACGCTCGACAACTCCGTCATCCGCGTCACCATCGACGCGCTGGGCCGCATCACCTCGCTCATCTCGGTCAACGACGACGCCCCCGCGCCCTTCCACGAGATCGCCGCCGCGCCCATGAACGAGCTGCAGTTCTTCGACGACCACCCGCGCCAATGGGAAGCCTGGGACATCGACGCTGCAACGCTCGACCACCCGCGCACCAGCGACACGCCCGCCACTACCTGGGAAGTCCTCGACCAGGGCCCCGCCCGCGCGGCGCTGCGAATCGTCCGCGAGCCCGAGCCCGGCGTGATCGTCGAGCAAACGATCATTCTCGAAACAGAATCCCCACGCGTCGAGATCCGCTACCGGATCCGCACATCCGCCCGTCGAACACTTTTGCGCGCCAGTTTCCCCACCACCATCCGCACCCAGCAGTATCTGGCCCAAACCCAGTTCGGACATGTGCCGCGCGGCACAAACTGCACGGATCCGCGCGCAAACGCGCAGTTCGAAGCCCCCATCCAACGCTGGATCGCCGCCACCGACACCCGCGTCGGCCTCGCCATCCTCAACGATCACAAGTTCGGCGGCTCCGCACGCTCGACCCGGCAAGGCACCACGATCAACGTCACGCTCCTGCGCTCGCCGGAGTATCCGGCTCCCGGTGCCGATGCCGGGGAGCACGAGTTTGCGCTCGCGCTCACGCCCTTCGCCGGGCCGGCTTCGATCTCCGATGTTGAGGCTCAGGCTGAGCAGTTCCATCGCCCGGTGATCGTTCGCGAGCTCGGCGGCGCGGCGCCGGCGCGACGGCGGTCGGGCGGCGCGGCGGCGAGCGGGATCACGGCGTGGACGCCGGTTGAGATCGATTGCGATCCCGCGGCGTTTGTTGAAGTCAGCGCGCTGAAGTTTGCGGAGGATGGCTCGGGCGATGTCATTCTGCGACTGGCCGAGACTGCTGGCACACCGACGGACGTGGCGCTTGCGTGGAACATCGGCGTGAAGCGCGTTGAGATCGTGGACCTGATCGAGCGGCCGATGAGCCGCGATGCGAGCAAGGCCGACGCGATCTCGCACAACGCCGCAGAGGGTGAGACGGAGCTGTCGCTGCGGGCGTTTGAGGTGGTGACGTTGCGGGTGCGGCGGGCGTGAGGTGGCCGCGCGGCGGGTCTGCTATATTCCGCTTCGATGAGTCGATCGCGCCAGCGAGTCAGTGAGCCCAAGCG
>JAIEQQ010000156.1 GCA_019747615.1 Phycisphaerales bacterium | reverse complement strand
AAATGACTCAAACTGTACTTCGTCCTCGGCTCCGACGTGAAAAGTGGTCGTTGGCCGATAGAGCCAGCGTAACGCACGGGCACGGACTTTGGTCGAGGACGTTTGTGCAAGTTCGTCCGTATCCGCAAACGGCCCGAGCTTGCTGTGCGCGACGCGTGACACATGCATCTTCTGGAGTCGCCCGAAGACATCCGACCGGTAGTATGGGCTGCCCGGCTGGTAAGGATAGACGATCGGTTCAAGCAACGATGGCGAGTTCGCATTTCCTGAGAATGTACTCGCGATGTTCAATTGCGATCGCAGCGAGACGATTACATCGCCGGTGTTGGAGAGCTCAGCGAACAGAGCGGCATTGCTCTGGATGGCTGCGGTCAGCTTTGCTGGTATCGGCACCCGGATTCGATTCGCGCCGAGCAAATAGTTGATGATCGTCGCCGCGTAGTTGCCGTCGGACCATTGCTCGTCACGGCCGAGACGGACGGTCGAGATCGGGATCCACCTGACATCGCCGCCGTACAGTGCCCTTTCTCGAAGGAACCTCTCGATAGGGCTGTCTGTTCGAAGATCTACGTAGCAAGTCGAGTCTCTCAGTCGGTCGCCGCGACCGACGCTGCTCACCAGATTCGCCGCATCGACTATTTCAACATCATCGCGCTCGAGCGGTCCGGGAAGGAGGGTCTTGTTCGCCGCGCCAAGGACGCCCCGGATGACGACGTTCGCCTGATCACGGCCCGCTGGCCGCAGATACTTCTCGACTTCGTTCGCCCAAGGAGACCCGCGAAACGGGGAGCCGATCGCGATGAACCTTCGGATGTCGCCGCGGAAGCAGTTGTCCGGGCGTCGATACTCCGGATTCGTTGAAGACCGCCTCAAGAGACTATTCGGCCATCCGGTAAAGCCCGATGGTGCTCTCGGGAGAGATCGAGAGAGTTCGTCGGGCCGGTCTTCCGGGTCTGCCATGTAGAGCCGAGTGATTTGCCCGCCCATGCTGTGGCCGATCACATCGACCTGCGTTGCGGCGAACTTGAGCGCACGCGCGTCATTCAGGGCGTCCCGGATCTCGCGGGAGAGCTTCGGCAGGTTCTCTGAATATCCCTGCGTGTTCGTCGATTCGTAGTTGACCTTGTAGATAGATGTCGGAATGTTGCCCTCATGGACCTGCTCGTTCAAGATGTGCCACTCGTACCCTTGGACTGCTGGCCTCCACTCGTTCCACGCGGCCGGGCTCGAGTTGATGCCGTGAATAAGCACGAGCGGCGGGCGCCTGAGGACCAGCGGCGTGCTTGTCTCGGTGCGAGTCCGCGTGAACGGTGTAGTGACTCCTAGCCGAGTGACGGTGTCTTGGCTGTCCGACAGCCGATCGATTCCTGGCTCCGGAACAAACAGCGGCTCCTGCAAGTACTCCCTCTCGAGAGTTGAGCGATTGCCGGTCCTTGAATAGTTTGTGTTGTTGTGGCCGTCAAGGTAGTTGATCGGTGCCTCGTACCACGCCGCGCCAAAATCAAGCCGAGCGCCAGGCCACGATTGCCGGTACCATTCGTCGCCCGACATAAACTCGTATCGATCCTCAATGTTCCCCAAATAGCGTTGCCGCGGGATGCTCCGCAGCTCATCAGTCGCGACATTTGAGCTGAGTGACAAGAACCCACCAAATACATCGTCCCTGTCGCTCGTGTCAGATCGTGATCTTCCGAGCAAGGCGATGTGCGGGGTGGACGAGCGGTCAAGCGAGCTCCACTTACTGACCGGGATCGCTCGACCTCCAACCTCAAGACGTGTGAAGACGAGCGATCCGTCGGTGAGGGCACCCACGACGCGAGCTGCGACAGGAAATTCCGCGTCGATGTTCTCAACGTCCAGCCTTGGGCGGTAGTTCATGAATTCGTCAAAGGAATCGACAATCCCGAGCTTGTAGGGGTCGTACAACTGCAAGAGCGGGAGCACGAGTTCGGCGGTGCGAACAACAGTCGTTTCGTGATCCGCCACGAAGTCGGTGCCGCCGTACCAACGGGCTGGAGGCGCCGAACCAACCGTTAGTTTGCGATGAGCCAGAGGATCAAAGAGCAGCGTTGCGCACTTCGAATCGAGTACCACGCCCCATCGCACGTGATTCTCAGAATGCGGACTGGTTGCTTCCGCTGAACGACGGTGCATCTGAACCGTTACATGAATCTGATAGCTTGCGTCCTTCGCAAGTCTGATGATGGCGCTGTGATTCGTCTGGAGCGTTGAAGTCAGCCGGTGTCGAACTGCATTGCCTCCGATTCGTACCGTCAAACTCTTCATACGGCTTTCATAGTCGAGTCCGGCCGAGAGGCTGACGAGGACTTCGCAAACGCCTGGGGAGTTTGGCCCGTCGGCTCTCGATCCAGGCAGCCTGCCCTGCTGTACTTCTGTCGCGTCGGGCATTCCGTCACCGTCGCTGTCGGTTGACAGCGGGTTTGCGCCCCAGTTCTGTTCCTCAGTATTCGTCAGCCCATCCCCATCCAAATCCTCATCCCCGTCGGGGATGCCGTTGCCGTTGGAGTCTGGTGTGAGCGGGTCGAGGCCGGCGAAGACTTCGAAGCCGTCGCCGAGGCCGTCTTGGTCGGTGTCGAACTCGCTCGGATCGGTGCCGAGGCGGCGTTCGAGCTCGTCGCTGAGGCCGTCCAGGTCTGTGTCGCCGCCAGTGCCGATGACGGC
>JAIEQQ010000155.1 GCA_019747615.1 Phycisphaerales bacterium | reverse complement strand
CGAGGACTTCCTTCAGGTCCATCCCCGCGCAGAACGCGCGGCCCGCGCCCGTGAGCACGACGACCGTCGGCGCGCTCTCGGGCGGCAGGCGGTGCAACGCGTCGGCGTGCGCGTGCAGCTCGGTCAGCAGCTCCAGCGAGAGCGCGTTGCGCGACTCGGGGCGGTTGAGCGTGAGGCGGGCGATGGGCGACGTGGTGTCGAGTGTGGCGAGTGGCATGGCGATGTGGGAAGGCACTGGGGACTGGGCATCGGGCACTGGGGGGCGGAACGGAGCGATCGGGTGCGGGGGGCTTTTGTAGGCTGCTAGGTCTTTGTGTTGGCGGGCACGCCCCACATGGCGGCCAGGCGGGTGCGTTGTTCGTCGGAGTCGGTCAGGCGCAGGCTGGTCTTGAGGGCGGTGGCTCGATGGAGCACGCCGGAGAGGTCTTCGATCTCGCGGAGCAGCGTCTTGGTCGCGGCGAAGGCTTCGACGGGCTTGGACGCGAGGACGCCGGCGATGCGGAGTGATCGCGGCACGACGTCTTCGCGAATGTCGCAGCAGACATCGGCGAGGCCGATGCGGCGTGCTTCTTCGCCGGTGATCAAGCCGGCGCCAAGCAGGAGCTCGCGGGCCGCTCCGTTTCCGACACGCTGGGCGAGGTACGGCGCTGAGACCGCGGGCGAGATTCCGAGCGTGACGACGGGATAGCCCAGGGATGCGACGCGATCGGTGACAACGACATCGGCCCCGCCCAGAAGCGCGCAGCCGCCGGCGATCGCGGCCCCGTGGGCTGCGATGACGACGGGCTTGTCGCTGGCGCGGAGCGTCTCGATGACGCGAGCGAGGCCGATGAGGAGGGACTCGAGTGTGCCTTGGTCGGTGTGGCAGAGTTTGAGATCAAAGCCGCCGCAGAAGACGTTGCCATCACCGGCCAGCACAACCGCGCGGCTGGCGGCGATCGTTTCCTTGAGCAGCGTGTCAAGGCCGAAGATCATGTCGGGCGTGAGCGCGTTGCGTTTGTCGGCGCGTGACAGAACGACGACCGCGACGCCGTTGTGATCTTCGGTGCGAAGAAACGTGGGCGTGCGAGTCACGACTGCGTCTCGCCAGCGGGGGTGCCAGCCGCGGCGGCGCGTGCCCTCGCTTCACTGACAATGCGCTTTGCGAAGGCGACGGCTTCGTTGAGGCGGTCCATTCGCACGCTGGTCTGGTAACCCTCGCTCTCAACGGTCTTGACGAGCAACTCGGTGGAGATGTTGCCGGGCGCAGGGGCCTCTGGCGTGCCGGCGTACGGGCAGCCGCCGAGGCCGGCGACGCTGGAATCGAACGAGCGGATGCCGAGATAGAGCGCGGTCTTGACGCAATCCGCGGCCCGCCCGAAGGTGTCGTGAAGATGGAGGGTGAGTCGGTCGCCCGTCAGCCACTTGTTGCCCAGTCGCGCGATCACGGCCTCAATCATGGCCCGAATGTTCTCGGGCGTGCCGGCGCCGATGGTGTCGCCGAGGTCGATCTCGGCGCAGCCGAGCTCGGCGAGTTCGACGGCGACATCGGCGACGCGGTTGGGGTTGATTGGGCCTTCGATGGGGCAGGCGATGGCGCAGGAGATGTAGCCGCGGGTGAAGAGCTGGTGCTGGCCGGCCAGCGCGATGACGGGCTTGAATCGCGTGAGTGACTCGTGGATCGCGCAGCCGATGTTCTTCTGGCAGAACGATTCGCTCGCGGCGGTGAAGACCGCGATCTTGCTCAGCGGGGTGGCGACGGCGTCCTCGTCGCGTGGGTCGATGTTCACTTGCAGGAGTTTCTCGATGCCCGGCTGGTTCGGAACCAGGGCGGAGAACTTGCACGCCGCGTCGCTGGCGAAGTACGTGGACCACGGCTCGCGTCGGTCGATCTCATCACGCCCGAGAACTTCGGCGAGTTGAGTGACCAGTTCGCCCGAGTCGGCCAGCGCCGGAATCCACTTCGGGGAGACGAAGCTGGTGACTTCGACCTCGTCGACGCCGGCGGCGGCCAGCAGGCCCACGAGCCGGAGCTTGTCGTGCGTGGAGATGATCCCGGCTTCGTTCTGGAGGCCATCGCGAGGTGAGACGTCGGTAATTCGTACGAGGTCGCCCATGCTGAGAGTTTAGCGAGAATGCCCAGGACGTGAGGGGACGAAGGCGGAGTTCGCTGACCGTGATAAACGTCGCAGACCGGGCTGAATCGGACAAATCGTGCAAGTTTCGGCTGGCAATCGGGGAAACCACGAAGAGGGAGTGTGAGATGAGCCGACACAACTCAATCGATCAAATCGTTCGATCGCACACATTCGTTCACAGGAGACTCGGCATGCGACTGACTTTGAAGGCTCGATTGGTATTGGGGTTTGGTTTGCTCGCGGGGCTGGCGGTGGCCGACGGCCTGCTGGTGTGGTCGAGCCTCAACTCGCTTGAGACCCAGACCAAGTTGGTTCTCGAACAGCGTGTGCCGACATCGGCCGCGGGGCAGGCGTTGCTCGCGGACATGAGCGCCGCGTCGGCGGCCCTGCGTGGTCAACTCCTGAGCGCCGACGACGCGGCGGGTGCGGCGAAGTACGCCGCGGGGCGTGCCGATGCGTGGAAGGAAGCCGAGCAGGAGATGGCAAAGCTTGCGACGCTTTCTGAGAGATGGACGAACGCGAAGAACAAGGAACGCCTGGCGGAGGCGAAGGA
>JAIEQQ010000345.1 GCA_019747615.1 Phycisphaerales bacterium | reverse complement strand
GGGCAAAGAAGAGTGGTCGGGCGAGGGGCGCTGGGGAGACTGGGACGCGGGGGAGCATTCGAACCGCGTGGCGCGCGTTCTTCCACCCTCCCTCGGTTCCTACCGGGGGAGGTGCCGCGCTTCGCGGCGGAGGGGGCGGGGCTGCAAGATACTCGTGGTCACAACAATCGCCGGGAGCCGAATCCCCCTCCGGCTCGAAGACTCGCCACCTCCCCCGGTGGACCGGGGGAGGGTGGGGGAGGGTGGGGGGAGCGTTCGGGGAGGGTGGGGACCCGGTGCGACACGTCTGCGTTAGAGGCCGAGGGTGTTGATGCCGCAGTCGACGAAGATGGTCTCGCCGGTGACGCCGCTGGAGAGGTCGCTGGCGAGGTAGACGGCGGTTTTGCCGACGTCGTCGCCCTCGACGTTGCGGCGGAGGGGGGCGTTGGCGGCGACGTGGTCGGTGATCTTGTCAGCGCCGCCCACGGCGGAGCTGGCAAGGGTACGGAGATAGCCGCCGCTGATGGCGTTGACGCGGATCTTCTCCGGGCCGAGCTCCCAAGCGAGGTAGCGGGCGGAGGATTCGAGGGCGGCTTTGGCGACGCCCATGACGTTGTAGCCGGGAACGACTTTGTCGCCGCCGTAGTAGGACATGCACATGATGGAGCCGCCGCCGGAACGGACCATGATGGGGCGTGCGGCGCGGGCGAGGGCGATGAGGGTGTAGGCGGAAATGTCCAGGGCGAGTTTGAAGGACTCGCGGGGTGTGTCCGTGAACTTGCCGGGTGCGAGCCACTCGCGATCTGCGAAGGCGATGGAGTGAACGAGGATGTCCAGGCGATCGAAGCTCTCGGCGTACTTGGCGAACGCGCTGGTGATGTCGTCGTCCTTCGCGGCGTCGAGCGAGACGAGCCAGGGCTTGTCGATGCCCAGGGCGGAGATGGAGCGGCGGGTACGGTGCTCGTTCTTCTCGCCGGGGAGATGGGTGAAGGCGAGTTTGCAGCCGTGGGCCATGAGGGATTGGGCGATGAACCAGGCGTAGGAGCGTTCGTTGGCGATGCCGACGATGAGAGCGACTTTGCCGTCTAGGAGGGCCAGGGGGTGACTCCGTGTGAAGAGGGGGATCAAGAGGAGGATAGGGCGAGGGGGCCGCGGAGTTTGCGGTGTTGAGGGGTGAAGCACCCCACCCTCCCTCGGTTCCTACCGGGGGAGGTGCCGCGCTTCGCGGCGGAGGGGGGCGGGACTGCGAGATCCTCGGGACCACAAGTACAGCCGTGGATCTTCGGGCCCCCTCTGGCTCGCGGACTCGCCATCTCCCCCGGTAGGACCGGGGGAGAGTGGGGCTGGGCTCGCGGTCGCTAGACTGGGGCATGGTTGATTTGAACACGCTTGAGCTGAGCGAGGTGTACGCGGAGTTGAACGCCGGCGGCCTTGTGAGGCGTTTGCTGGAACTGGCACGCGATGAGGATCTGGCGGGCGGCGACGGCGCTGACTGGGAGCTTGGGGATTTGACGAGCCGCGCTCTGGTGCCGGGGTATGTTCGCGGGCATGCTCGCGTGGTGTTTCGGAGTGATGGCGTGGTGAGCGGGCTGGCGGCGCTGGATGAGATGCTGTTGGTGTTCAAGGCGGATGTGGATGTTGAGATCGCGATTGCTGATGGTGAGCGGGCGTGCGCCGGCGACACGGTGGCGACGCTGACGGGGGACATGCGGTCAATCCTGCGCGTTGAGCGGACGCTGTTGAATCTGGTTTCGCGTCTGAGCGGGATCGCGACGCGGAGTGCGCGGTTTGTCGAGGCGGCGCGCGCGGGCGGCGGGAAGGCTGGGGTGTTTGACACGCGCAAGACCACGCCGGGGCTGCGGGTGCTGGAGAAATACGCCGTGCGGTGCGGCGGGGCGAAGCTGCATCGCATCGGGCTGTTTGACGGGGTGATGATCAAGGACAATCACCTAGCGTCGCTGCGTGGTTTGAGCGGCGCGGCGGGGCTAGAGGGACTTGTTGCGGAGGTGAAGGGGGCGGCGCGGAAGGCGCGGCAGGAGGCGCCTCGCGCGGGGCTGCGCTTTGTTGAGCTTGAGGTGGACTCGCTGGAGCAACTGCGGGCGGTGCTGGATGCCGGCGGCTGCGGCGTGGACATTGTCTTGCTAGACAACATGCCGCCGGAGGTGCTGCGCGAGGGCGTTGGCATGCGCGACGCGGCAAGAGAGAGCACCGGAGTCATCGAACTCGAAGCCAGCGGCGGCGTGACTCTCGAAACCATCGGCACGATCGCGGCGACGGGCGTGGAGCGCGTCAGCACCGGCTCATTGACGCACGGGGCGGTGTGGTTGGATGTGGGGCTGGATCTTTGAAGGTCGCGAGGGGCGAGGGAAGACTCAAAGCAGCAAAGCAGCAAAGCTCAAAGCTCAAAGCTCAAATTTGAAATTTCAAACTTCAGATCTCAAGCTTCGTGGCTGAAACCTGACCGCTGACACCTGACCGCTCCCGCTCACATATGCCCTTGCGCCTTCAACTGCCGCTTGACTTCGTGGCGGACGATCTGGCCGCCGGCGAGGTAGATGACGTCTTCGGCGATGTTGACCATGAGGTCGCCGATTCGTTCGAGTTCGCGTCCGCAGCGATAGCAGAGGATGCCGGCGGCCTTGCTCTCGCGGCTGTCGGTCATGGCGTCGATGCACTCGACGAAG
>JAIEQQ010000501.1 GCA_019747615.1 Phycisphaerales bacterium | reverse complement strand
GATCCTGAAGGAGGCCAACGCTTACCTGGGAAAGCATCGAGCCCCTCGGGAAGGAGGGGCGTCGTGATGCACGTGCGCTCGCGTGCGCTCGTATGGCTTGAACCCGTGCTTTCGCCGAGCCTCTCGCGCGCGGCGTCCAGATGCGCCGCACTCAACGGACATCCAGATTACGCCCGATGCGCCGGTGTGCAGTTGGTGGCTATGTCCGCGGATGGAGCGGTCGCGAACGTCGCGAACCTTCCGCGCACCTTGCCTGCGGCGAATCGAAACCGCCGCCCCGTGCGGATTGCGGACTCGCCTCTTCCTCCGGTCGTTGCCGGGGGGTGCGTTCGCCTTCTCTTTGGTTGGGGCTCCGTCGATCTGAGGCGAAATACTTTTTGATGCTGCGACGGGATGGTCGATCGTCGGTATCTCGACGATGACGCGGTGAACGATCTTGGATCCGTCGGGACTCCACCGTGGTCGGGCCGCTTGGGCGTTGGCGTGATGGTGGGGGCGTGAGTGTGGGGTCGGCGTTCGATCGACCCTTGTGCGTGCGGGCGTTCTGCCTGGCGCGTTGCAGACCCTTTGGAGGGCGATCAATGGGACATTCGTCGAATGGTCAGGATGGAAGCCGCGTTCGATGCTGCCCGCTGTGTTCGCACGAGCTCGCGGGCCGGTCGATTGCACATTTGGCCGACGGGCGGGCGGTGTGCCGCGGGTGTTATGAGCGCACGCGATTGCATCGGGCCGCGGCGAAGGTTGAGGCGATCCCGACGGAGCCGGCGTCTGGGATGCCGGAGCAATCAGTGTGCTCGGCGATTCACGGATCACTGGGCGATGTTGACGACTCGCCGATCGCCGGGACTGTGAATGGTGCGGCCGCGATGAAGGCGAAGCCGGTGGCGTCGGGCCAGCGAGCGGGCGTGGGTGCCGCGGCGCGCGTTGAGGTGAAGCCGTCGATTCTGCGGCGAGCGATTGATGCGTGGCTCGGGCGAGGCAGCGCGGCGGGCGTGGTTGGGAGGAAGGGCGGCGAGGGGTGAGGAAGAGGCACAGCCATCAGCCTTCAGCCTTCAGCACTCAGCACTCAGCACTCAGCACTCAGCACTCAGCACTCAGCCTTCAGCACTCAGCACTCAGCACTCAGCATTCTCACTCAGCCCTTCGGCCCGACGGCACTTCCAGCTCATGGCTCATCAGGTCGGCGAGGGTTTCGCGGCGGCGGATGAGGCGGGGTTTGGCGCCGTCGATGAGGACTTCGGCGGGCATGGGGTGGCTGTTGTAGCGGCTGGCCATGCTCATGCCGTAGGCGCCGGCGGTGAAGACGGCCAGGAGCTCGCCGCGGGCGACGACGGGGAGTTTGCGATCGTGGGCGAGGAAGTCGCCGGATTCGCAGAGCGGGCCGACGACGTCGCAGGGCTCCAGTCCGGGCATGTCGGGCGAATCGGTGCGGCGGACGGGCTCGTGCATCGGGCTGACGCTGATGGGCCAGATGAAGTGGAACGCGTCGTAGAGGGCCGGGCGGATGAGCGCGTTCATGCCGGCATCGCAGATGATGAACTTCTTCTGGGCGTTGTGCTTCACGTACACGATGCGAAGCAGCAGCACGCCGGCGCTCGCGGCGATCATGCGGCCGGGCTCGATGATGATTCGCAGGCCCTTGGCGACGCGGTCTTTGAGCAGGGGCACGATCGCGCGGGCGTACTCGTCGGGCGTGGGGGCGTCGCCGGTGTGATAGTCGGCGCCGAAGCCGCCGCCGATGTCGAGCGTGTCGATGGTGACACCCTCGGCGGCGAGTTCGTCGATCATCGCCAGAACGCTGGTGATCGCCTCGACGTACGGCGCGGGCGAGAGGATCGACGAGCCGATGTGGATGTGAACGCCCGTGAGCGGGAGGAACTTCTCTTTGTTGAACTTGCGGAGGAGTGTTCGCGCGTGCAGCAGGTCAACGCCGAACTTGGTCTGGTCGTAGCCGGTCGAGATGTAGTCGTGGCCGCCGGCTTTGACGTTGGGGTTCACGCGGAGCGCGGCGCGGGCGGGGCGGTTCAGTGCTCGCGCGACCATGCCGACCGCTTCGTACTCCGGCTCGCTCTCGATGTTGAACATGCCGATCGGCTCGGGGTTGCCGTCGGGGCCGGCGCCGGTCAGGGCGGCGCGCACTTCGGCCTCGCTCTTGCCGACGCCGGCGAAGACGATGCGGTCGGCTGGGACGTTGGCCAAGCGGGCGCGCTGCAGCTCGCCAAGCGAGACGACGTCAAGGCCCGCGCCGGCTTCGACCAGGACGCGCAGGACGTGGATGTTGGGGCAGGATTTGACGCTGAAGCAGATCAGTGGCTTGAGCTCGCTGAACGCGGCGGACAAACGCCGGAAGTGCTCTTCAAGCGTTGAGCGCGAGTAGACATAGGTCGGCGTGCCGAACTCCTGGGCAATCTCTGAGAGGCGGACGCCCTGACAGGAGAGCTCCCCGTCGATGTAGGTGAAATGGTCCATGGGCAGAGCGTAGCGGAAGACGCCGCCCGCTGCGTCGACGGCGAGAGAATGGGGGATCTGGTTGGTGGCGGTGGGGAGCGCGGGGGGAAGGGTTTGCGGGCCGCGCGGCGGGCTGGAGTATGCTGAACGTCTCCAATGGACATGCGCGTCTCGGATGATGATGTGGCGTTTGCGATGGCGGCCTCG
>JAIEQQ010000382.1 GCA_019747615.1 Phycisphaerales bacterium | reverse complement strand
CCAGCCGAAGACCTCGCGCGGGGCATTGTGGCCGACCTCCATCATATCGCCGAACTCGGCACCGAGAACGGCATGACGACGATGCACATGGAAGTTTCGCCCAGCATGTTCGCTCAGGGACAAACCGTGTTCTTCCAGTGGTCGGTCACTGACGCCGCCGCCGTCGGCGGGCAGGCCTTCTCGCCGGTCGCCCGCTTCATCCCCTTCTGCGGCTCGATGGGCTGCCTGCCGATCGGTTGCTCACCGGCCGACATCGCCGCCGATGACGCCACCCCGCTTCCCAGCCTTGTGAGCGTCAACAACGGGCTCACCGAGGGCGACTACAACCTCTTCTTTTCGACGTTCTTCGAAGCCGGCCCGGTCTGCGATATCGCCAACGACGACAGCTCGCCCAAGGCCCCGTTCGGCGTCGACACCACGAACAACGGCGTGACCGAAGGCGACTACAACCTCTTCTTTGCCGTCTACTTCGACGGCTGCGGCACCTGACCCAATCGATCGCAGGCCTCTGCGAAGCCCGCACGCCGCGACCCGCTCAAGAAAAAACTGACACCTTGGTCACACCAGCGCCCCGGCTCACACGAGCCGGGGCGCTGTCGTTGATCCCGCGAGATCGTCCGCACAATCGGCCATGATTCCATCGCCCGCGGAGACGCGCGCCAGCTCACCGCCCGCTCCCGCAGCCATTGCGAACGAAATACGACCCCGCACCCCGTCGTAGTTTCTTTGAGAAGATCCCTTGCGTGCTTGCCCAAAGTCGCTATATTGACGTTGGCCCATCACGGAGACGCGGTTGCAGTCCATGAGTTCTCTTGCTTGATCCGCTTCGGCGATCGACGCAAACCGCGATGATGTGACCCCAGACAATCAGGAGCACGGCGATGACCACGCCGACACATCCGTTCCCCACGGCGACCGCACACGCGTTCTGCCCACACGATGACGCACTCTCGCAGAACGCGAGCTGTGCGGTCGAACCGTTACCCGAGCGAGCATCGCCGATGCCCGTCAGCGAGGCAGCGCCCTCAGCATCGCCGCGCGCTGCGGGCACTTCGCGCCGGGCGTGGCTGGCGGCTGGCCTTGGTGCGATCGTGGGCACAACGTCCACGCTCGTGCGTCCGAGGCAAGCCGCCGCCGCGCCGAGCTCGGTTCCGGCGGAGATCGATCCCGGCGGGCTGATCCATCGGCTGGTGGATCGCACGAGCTACGCCGCGACACCAGCGGATATCACGCTCGCCACGTCGCTGGGTTATTCCGGGTACCTCGACTACCAGCTTGATCACCTAAACATCCCCGAAGATGCAGCCCTCACCACACGCTTGGCCGCCCTTCCGACGCTGTCGTACACCGGTCAGCAGCTCTACGACACCGTGCTTGTGCCCAACTCCTCAACAATCGTCAACGAGCTGATCGAGGCCACGATCCTGCGGGCTGTCTACTCCAAGCGTCAGCTCTTTGAGCGGATGGTTGAGTTCTGGTCCGACCACTTCAGCATCGATATCGCCCAGAGCGACTCGCAGTTCCTCAAGACCCTCGACGATCGCGCGATCCGCCAACTGGCGCTCACCACGTTCCCGCAACTGCTGAACGCCTCGGCACGCTCGCCGGCCATGCTCGCGTACCTGGACAACGACACCTCCAGCAACGGCAGCATCAACGAGAACTACGGGCGCGAGGTCATCGAGCTGCACACCGTCGGCGCCGACTATTTCTATAGCTTCCCGCCCGCCAGTGTGCAGGCCACAATCATCGCCGTCTCGCGATGCTTCACCGGCTGGGGCCGCTACGCCTCGAACCACAACGACACCTCCCCCGGCGGCACGGGCACCACGCTCCGCGGGCAGTTCTACTACAACCTCACCGGCACGCGCAACCGCGTCACGTCCAACGGCGTGAACTTCGGCACCGCCGTCGCGGGCTCACACGACACCGCTTCCAAGACCCTCGGCACCATCTTCGGCTCCACCGTGATCCCCGCCGGGCGCACCGGCGCCGCGGGCCAGCAAGACGCGCAAGATGTCCTGGACATCCTCAGCTCTCATCCCGCGACGGCCCTGTACATCAGCACCAAGCTCTGCAAGCGATTCCTGGGCGAGGGCGTGCCGACCAGCGTGATCAACGCGGTGCGCGACACGTACCTCAACGCCGGCAACCCGCAGGGCGTCGGCGATATAAAGGCGATGCTGCGAGTCATCTTCTCGCCGAACATCCTCGCCGGGGCCTTCCCGCGCTTCAAGCGCCCGTTCCATCTCTTCTGCGGCGCGATGCGTGCGCTGCCCACGACGATCACCTCAACGTCGACGTTGCGCACGCAGCTCAATCGCGCCGGTCACCTGCCTTTCAGCTGGTCACCCCCGGACGGCTATCCCGACTCGACGACCTACTGGACGGGTCAGGTGCTGCCACGATGGTCGTACTGCGCAGCCCTGGTCACCAAGACCGACGGCACCGCCGGCGGTATCAGCGGCGTGCTGGTTGACGACGCCGCGTTCTTCGCCGGGGCCACCACACCGGCGCAGGTCGTTGATCGCATCGATCAGTCGATCTTCGTTGGTCGCATGGACCCGGTCAACAAGACGGCGCTGCAAGCCACGCTCAGCGCCACACCCACCGCCACGCAGCGCCGCGACGCGATCTCGCTAGCGCTCTC
>JAIEQQ010000727.1 GCA_019747615.1 Phycisphaerales bacterium | reverse complement strand
CTTCCCCGCAACGAATCGTGCGTTACCAAGTTCGAGTTTCTTGAGTTGAGGGTTTGCCGGCTGGACGCCGATGAGCCGGGCCCGACGCTCGATCGCGACGAGTTCCTGCGTGCGGCGCCGGATCACTGGAACGAGTTTGTTCGCGTGCCGCGGGTGATCGAATGAGCGATACGCAGATGCTGAAGATGAGCGCCGTCGAGATGGCCCGCGCCGTGCGCGATCGCAGCCTGAGTGCGCGCACGCTCGCACAGGCGGCGCTCGATCGCGCGCAGACCGTCGGGCGGTCGCTCAACGCCGTCACGCAGGTGCTGGCTGACTCGGCGCTCGCGAGCGCAGACGCGGTGGACTTCGCAGTCTCTCGCGGCGAAGACCCCGGCCCACTGGCCGGCGTCCCCGTGGTCCTCAAGGACAACATCTGCACCCGCGAGGGTTTCACCACCTGCGGCAGCCGATTCCTCGAGCGGTATCAATCGCCATTCGATGCAACGTGTGTCGAGCGCCTGCGCGGCGCGGGCGCCGTGATCATCGCCAAGGCCAATCTCGACGAGTTCGCCATGGGCGGCTCGGGCGAAAACTCCGCATTCGGCGCCACGCGAAACCCGTGGGATCTCTCGCGAGTCCCTGGCGGCAGCAGCAGCGGCAGCGCCGCCTGCGTCGCATCGGGCATCGCCCCGATCGCTCTGGGCAGCGACACCGGCGGCAGCATCCGCCAGCCCGCGGGCTTCTGCGGCATCACCGGACTTAAACCGACCTACGGACGCGTCAGCCGCTGGGGCCTTGTCGCCTTCGCCAGCAGCCTCGACCAGCTCGGCCCGCTGACGCGAAACGCGCGCGACGCCGCCGTCGCGCTCTCGGTCATCAGCGGCGAAGACCCGCGCGATTCGACCTGCGCCCGAGTCGCGCGAGAGGACTTCGCCAGCGCGATCACGCTCCCCGATCGCGACACGCAGCCCGGCATCATCGGCGTCGCTCGCCAGGGACGCGGCGCCGGCAACCAACCGTCGGTCAATCTCGCGATCGAGCAGGCCATGGCGCTCTATCGCGACGCCGGGTACGAGCTGGTCGATGTCGATCTGCACGCCGGCGATGAAGCGATCGCGGCGTACTACATCATCGCCGCCGCCGAAGCCAGCAGCAATCTCGCTCGCTTTGACGGCGTGCGCTACGGCCGGCGCGCCGAGCTCTCGCCCGGCGAAGGTTTGTCGGATCTCTACACGCGCTCCCGCACGGAGGGCTTCGGACCCGAGGTGCAGCGCCGCATCATGCTGGGCACATACGTGCTCAGCAGCGGGTACTACGACGCGTACTACAACACCGCCCTGAAGGCGCGCCGCGTGATCAAGAACGCCTTTGACAAGATCTTCGCCAAGGGCTGCCGCGCGGTCCTGCTCCCGGCCTCGCCCGGTCCGGCCTTCAAGCTCGGCGAGAAGAACAACGACCCGCTGGCGATGTACCTCGAGGACATCTACACCGTCAGCGTCAACCTCGCGGGTCTGCCGGCGATCACCATCCCGGCTGGAATGGCAAGCGTCGAGGGCAAGGACCTTCCCGTCGGTGTACAGCTCATCGGCCCGGCCCTGGGCGAGGCATCGCTGATGCGACTGGCGAGCGTCTTTGAATCGCGATCAGGCTTTCACCTGCGCCGCCCCTCACTCTGAGTTCGCATGTATTCCGAACCTCCTGCGACTATCATCCGTCGAACACGTATGAACTTGTCGTGAAGTGCCGGCGAAGGCCCATCGCGTGTGCCTCAGTGATTCGCACCAGCGGGAACCCGTGACCGAAACTCCAATCCAGAGCGACGCCACACCTCTCACACGTCAACGTTTGGTGAAACAACTCGGCCCAGCCGGGCTGCTGGCGGTCGCAGCGTGTATCTTCCCGATCCTCGGGTCCCTCTTGCTCTTCTGGAACATGAACCCCGTCGGCGACTGGTTCCGCTCCCATGGCCTCGAAGGCTGGGCGCTCTACGCCTTGGCATTCGCCCTCGCCGCGGGCTTCGCGATGCTGCCGAGTTACGCCGCCGGCGTGCTGGGCGGCTGGGCCTTCGGCTTTGCCTGGGGGTTTCCCGGGGCACTCATCGGCTTCAGCGGCGGCGCATTGATCGGCTACGGCGTCTCCACCTTCGCCACGCGCGGTCGCGTCGAAGAAGTCATCGAGTCCAACCCGCGCTGGAAAGCCGTTCGCGATGCCCTGGTCGGCAGCGGCTTCTGGCGCACGTTCGCGATCGTCGCGCTGGTGCGCGTGCCGCCAAACTCGGCGTTCGCACTCGGCAACCTCGCGATGGCGTCCGTTCGCGTGCGCTTGCTGCCGTTCTTCCTGGGCACGGTGGTGGGCATGGCCCCCCGCACCGCCGCGATCGTCTGGGTCGCGTCGCTCTTCCGGGCGAAGACATCCGATTCGGGCACACCCGTGGACGCCGAGAGTGCCGCCAGCGCCGCCAGTGCGATGCTCGGGCAATGGTGGGTGATCGCGATCGGCATCGCGCTATTGCTCGCGGTAATCCTGATCATCAGCGAGATCGCCAAACGGGCGCTCGCCCGCGTCACCACCTCCGCAGGCACGTCTAATGACCCCACGCCCCCGCCCGCCCCGCCGCCCACCGCCCCGTGACCGGCGAAGCCGCCGTCCGTTTG
>JAIEQQ010000422.1 GCA_019747615.1 Phycisphaerales bacterium | reverse complement strand
CCCCCACCACCCGACCCCGCCCACATGCCCGTGCCGCCCGCCATCCTGAGCCAGTTCCAACAGGCGATGAGCCAGGATCGCTACGCGCAAGCGCGATCGTTGGCCGAGCGCGCTGTGGCGCTCGCACCGGGCGATGGCGTGGCGCACGACATGCTGCGCTCTGCGCTGGTCGGGCTGACGAACTACGCCCTGGCGCTGGTCTCGGCTCGCAAGGTCACCGAGCTGATGCCCGAGCACGCCGGCGGCTGGTCCAGCACAGGCTCGCTGCTGGCATCACTGGGGCAGAAGTCTGAGGCGGTCGAGTGCTTCCGGCGGGCGATGGAGCTGGAGCCGGACAAGGTCGGCCATCACGTCGAGTACGCCACCGCCCTGATCAACGCCAAGAAGCTCGTCGACGCCGAGAAGCACATCCGCGCAGCGCTGCTGCAGTTCCCCAGCGACACGGGACTGGTCTTTCGCCTCGCGGCCACCCTCGCCGAGCAGGGCCGGCCCGATGACGCGGCGCTGGCGCTGGGCGATGCGCTCTTTGCCGATCAGGGCAACCTGCACCTGGCGATGACGATGTGCGCCAACAGCAACTATGGCTCGGGCACCGATCGCGCCAGCATCATCGCGCGACACAAAAACCTCGGGCGCCTCGTGATGCTCGCCGACCCGCGCACGCCCCTGAAGCACACGCCGCCCAAGCCCGGCCCCGCGCCCGGCAAGCTCGGCGCACCCGGGCGCGGCAAGGACGGGCGAGTCCGCGTCGGCATCCTCTCCAGCGACCTGCGCGAGCACTCTGTCGCGTGGTTCATCGAGCCGGTGCTCACGTTCCTGGATCGCTCGCGATTCGAGCTGGTCTGCTATTGCAGCGACCCGCGCGAGGACAGCGTCACGCGGCGCCTGCAACGCGCCGTCGCACTCGGGCCCGGAGCGTGGGAGATCGACGAGCCGGCGCCGATTCCCGCCGACAACGCCCCGCCCAAGGGCTGGCGGCGCGTCGCGATGATGGAGGGCTACAAAGCGGCGAAGGTCATCGCCGATGACCGCATCGATATCCTCATCGAGCTCAACGGCCTGACCACGGGCTCGCGATGGGACACGCTGCGGCTGAAGCCGACGCCGATCCAGATCACGTATTGCGGCTACCCGCACACGACGGGGCTGCCGACGGTGGACTACCGCATCATCGATTCGATCACCGATCCGCCGGGGACGCTTGCGGATGCATCGGCGGTTGAGAAGCTGGTGCGGCTGGATCCGTGCTTTTTGTGCTATCGCCCGCCGCGGGGGGAGGATGCGCCGGCGGCGCGCGGCGATGGGCCGCCGCCGAACCCCGGGGCGATCACGTTCGGCTCATTCAACAACCTGACGAAGCTGAGCGAGTTCACGCTGAGAACGTGGGCGGAGGTGCTCCAGAGTGTGCCGGGGAGCCGGTTGATGCTCAAGGGCACGTCGCTGAGCGATGCCGCGGTGCGCGAGTTCACGCTCGGGCGGCTGGGCGCGGTGGGGATCGACCCCGAGCGTGTGACGCTGCTGCCCGGCGCACCGAGCACGCGGGCACACCTTGAGCTGTATCAGCAGATGGACATCGCACTGGACACGTTCCCGTACGCCGGCACAACGACGACGTGCGAGGCGCTCTTCATGGGCGTGCCGGTGGTGTCGCTGGCGCGCGCGTGGGATGACCACGGCTGCCATAGCGAGCGCGTCGGCGCTTCGCTTCTGAGCTGCGTCGGCGACTCGGACCTCGTGGCGACATCTGCGGATGAATACGTCCAGATCGCGGCCCGCCTCGCATCAGACACCACGCGCCTGCGGCACGAACATCAGACTCTGCGAGATCGACTGATCGCCTCGCCGTTGTGTGATGCGAAAGGCTTTGGGATGCGGTTCAGCGATCTACTGGAGGGTGTATGGCGGGCGTGGGCGAAGGTGTGAGTGCTTTGAAAGCCTCCAGCCGTCAGGTGTCAGCTTTTAGCAGATCAGACTCAGCACTCATCGCTCAGCACTCTGGCTTTCAGCCCGTGATGATGCGGTCGCGCCGTGCTCGCAGAGCTGCGTAGAGAATCAGGCCGAACGGCAGCCACCAGATCAGGTCATTAGTGATGATCGTCCAGCCGAACTCGACGGGGAAGGTCTTGTTGATCAGCGCGGCGTGGACGAAGCCGATCGGCCCGAAGATCTTGCCCAGGAAGCCGACGAGCACGATCGGCCAGTGCTTCAGCGGGCTGGTCGCGGCGGCCAGATAGCCGACGCCGAACACGCCGATCACCATCCCCAGACATTGCCAGATCGCCAAGCCCGTCGCGTTCGGCCACTGATCCGGCGGCACATTCAGCAATCGAAAGAGCGCGTCGGGCATCAGCACAACAAACGCGCCCCATGCAAGGTTATAAACCCCCGCAAACAACATGCAGTAGGGCATCCAAGGTTTCGTATAAGCAAGCGTTGCGGTCATGTGTGGTGAAGCATACCCGATTATGGTGCCGCGGGCGGTGTGCTGGCCGGCGCGGTGGATTGAGGATCAACCAGCGATTTTGCTGGGGTCGCTGGCGGCGGGGCGGGCTTGCTCGGTGCTGGCTTCTTCATGCGGTCCTTGTCTTCGTTGAGCCAGCGCTGGCGCTCCTCAACGTCAAG
>JAIEQQ010000197.1 GCA_019747615.1 Phycisphaerales bacterium | reverse complement strand
CAGCGCGGGCCGCTGGTGGGCGCGCCGCCCCACCTTGGCTCCTGGAACATGATGGTCCCGACGATGCAATCGCCGGTCTTTGCCCGTGCGCTGGCGCCCGCGAGCGTGGTGGCGGCGGTGGGGGGGGTGGCGGCGACGAAGCACTCGCCGCGGCTGACGCGCCGGCGCGTGACCTCGGGGCTCTGATGGCTGGCCAGGGCGTGCAGGCCCATGGCGACCTGCTTTGCATATGCGCGATGGAGCAACTCGGTGAGCTGCTCGATGCTGTCGGTGGGGCGCAGGCGGCGGAGGGTCAGCGTGCCGAGTCCTTGGATCTCGAGTGAGCGGGTGACAGAATCGCCGGGCTGCGCGGTCATGAGGGGGAGGGTAGAAGGGCCGAGGTTAGAGGGCTGAGGGGGAGGCACTGGGCACGAGGCACTGGGCATTGGGCTGCAACCCAAGCGCCCGTTCCTGTCGAGCGTCACCCCGTTGGATGTCGGTCACGATTGCCGACTCCCAATTGCTGGATGCCGTCCTCCATTCCCGATTCGCGTCTGGTCGCTCACGGCGCACTTCGGATACGCTGGATCCGTGAATCCGCTCAAGTACTACGACCCGAGCAAGCTACCCACGCCGCGCGGCCCGGTGCCGAGCAGCGGCGTCGTCACGCTGCGTGTGCGATACAACGAGTGTGACCCGATGGGCGTCGCGCACCACGGCGCGTATGTCTCATGGCTGGAGATGGGTCGCGTGGAGCTGCTGCGCGGCGCGGGCGTGAGCTACGCGGAGTTGGAGCAGGCCGGTGTGTTCCTGGTGGTGGTGAAGCTGGAGCTGTCGTACAAACGACCGGCGAGGTACGACGACCAGATCGAGGTGCGGACGGTGGTGCAGCGCGCAACCCGCGTGAAGATCGAGCACTCGTATGAGGTCTGGCGCGCAAGCCCGGAGCTGGGCAGCGAGCTGTGCGTGGTGGCGTCGTCGACGATCGCGTGCGTCGATGGGCAGGGGCGCGTTTCGGCGCTGCCGTCTTGGCTCAGCGGCGGCTCATAAGGCCCGAGAACACACGGGTGGGATGGTCGGTGCGAGTTGCTCGATGGCGAGTTCTCGGACCCAGTAAGTCCATGGGTGGAATGCACTCGGTGGATTCCCACGGATTTGAGTCGTTCGCTGGCGGCGTGGTGATGCCGCGATGGCGCGCAGCCGATCGTTCATCATTGCACGTGTTGCCGCCGATCGGCGTGTCAACATCTCCACGGAGCACCCGGGCTTCTGATCCGCTGAAGACTGAACATGACCATCGGTAACGAAAACCTGGCGGTCCGGCAGCACGAGCGGTATCGGTGCGCGATGCCCGTGGGCCTGGTGATGTCGCCGGAGCACTCGGACATCCTGCGCTTGAGTTCGAGCGTCGTGGACAAGTCCAACACGATCCGGGCGGTCATGACCGATTGCTCGCTGGGCGGGCTCGGCCTCAACACCGCGATCTTCTTTCCGAAGCGTGCGCGGGTGGTGATGACGTACACAACCGAGGAGGGCCCGGCGATCGAGCTGGCGCTGCGTGTGATGCGCGTGCAGATGATCGATCGGGAGCCGACGTACTACCTGGGCATGGCGCTGGTGGACCCGAACGACGACACCAACGCGACGGGGCTCGGCCGCTTGATCGAACTGGCCAAGGCGGTGCCGGCACTCGGCAAGGAGACCGACCGTGCGGGAGCATGACGACTTTGTCATCTCGTGGCTGGTCGAGCAGGAGCTGGTCAGCGGCGCGGCGCTCTCGGCTGCGCAGAAGAGTGCGATTGAGACTCGTACGGGCGTGATCGAGACCCTGATCGCGCAGAACGTCGTCAACAGTCGCACGGTCGCGATCGCGCGGGCCTCGATCTGCGAGGTGCCGTACGTTGATCTGTCGCACTATCAGATCGAGCTGAAGAACGCGTCGAGGCTGCCCAGGTCCGCGGCGGAGTCGCTGTGCGCCATCCCGCTGTTCGTCATCGACAGCATCGCCACGATCGGCATGGCCGATCCGATGGACCTTCGGGCGGTGGACCAGCTCCGTGCGCTGCTGAAGCTGGAGATCGAGCCGGTGCTGTGCGAGCCGGTGCACCTTCGTGCGCTGATCGATCAGGCGTATGCGATGACCGGCACGCAGGGGGCGGAGGCGATCAGTGTCGCCTCGAGCGCTGCGACGCTGACCACCGGCAAGGAGCCGGTGGTCGCGGCGGTGAATCAGATCATCACACAGGCGATCGAACGCGGTGCCAGCGATGTCCACGTCGGCCCGGACGAGACACGACTGCACCTGAGGTATCGCGTCGACGGGCGATTGCAGGTTGCTCAGGGCCCGAGCCTCACGCTCCACGCGGGCATCGTGCAGCGGTTGAAGGTCATGGCGAATCTGGACCTGACGCAGACGCGCCGGCCCCAGGACGGCAAGTTCCGATTCACCGCCGCGACAGTGAGCGGCACACGCCAGGTGGATATCCGTCTGAGCATCATCCCGACGGTGTGCGGCGAGAACGTGGTGATGCGTCTGCTCAGTAGCGCGTCGTCGATCAAGTCGTTCGGCGAGCTGGGCATGGCCCCGGCGATGATCGACACGATGAACGACCTGCTCAAGAGCCCCAACGGCATGGTG
>JAIEQQ010000433.1 GCA_019747615.1 Phycisphaerales bacterium | reverse complement strand
CACCCCCCGCGCCGCCAGGGGGCGGCCCTTCCCGGGCCCGCGCGCCGGGGCCTGCCCCCCGGGCGGCCCGCCCACGACTTGGGGCCACCCTCCGCATTGCGCGAGCGAGAGCTCGCGCGACGGAGCGACCGAGTCGCGTGGTGATCAACGCTCTGGCGTGGGTCCCGGCTTCACCGCCGGGGGGCGCCGGGCGCGCGTCGCCGCACACCAACATCCTGCGCGTCGCACGACAGCGCGACGCGCGGCATTGCGCGGGCAGGCACTGGGCACTTGGCACTGGGCACTGGGGGAACGGCGCTCGGGAGGAGCCGTCTCGCGCGGAGCGCTCTGCTCGACTCATGTATCGCAACTCGCGGGTCGCGACTCGCGACTTCCCGCTCACCGCCCCGGCGCAAACTCGGTACCTTGGCCGCGGGGTTCCCAGGTTTCGAGCTCTGCCAGGCGTGCCGCGAGCATCTTGCGCGACTTGCCGGCGGCGTACTTGCCGAGCACCAGTCGCAGCGGCGGGCTGGCTTCATCCCGAAGGGCGACGATCGCGCGAGCCGCGGCGTCCGGATCGCCCGGTTGCTTGTTGCGCATCGAGTTCAGCAGTGTGGCAAACTTGCCGACGGTTGGCGCGTAGTCCGGCGCGCTCACGGGCTGGCTGGTCATCGAGCGGCTGGCGAACTCGGTGCGGAAGGGGCCGGGCTGCACAAGCGTGACCTTCACGCCGAACGGCGCAGCCTCCAGGGCCACCGCTTCGCTCACGGTCTCGAGCGCGGCTTTGGCGCCGCCGTAGATCGAGAACCCGGCGTAGTTGTTGATCGCCGCCGCGGCGGACATGTTCACGATCCAGCCGGATTTCTGCGTGCGCATGTGCGGCAGCACGGCGCGCATGAGCTCGATGGGGCCGAGCAAGTTGACTGCGAGGCTGCGATCGATCTGCTCTCGCGTAATCTCTTCCAGAGCGCCGATGAGCCCGGCGCCGGCGTTGTTCACCAGCACGTCGATCCTGCCGTGCTTGCTGATGGCATCGTCAACGCACGAGCGGATTTGCGCCACGTCGGTGACATCCAGCGCCATCGGCGTCACGCGATCGGGCGCGATGGCGACGAGCTCGCCGAGCGTCGAAGCGTCGCGGGCGGTGGCGATGAGCGTGTCACCGCGATCGAGCACCGCCAGCGCGATCGCGCGGCCGAAGCCCGAGGAACAACCGGTGACGAGCCACACATTCGACATGCAAGATCTCCTGAGCGACGCGCACGGCGTGCGCCTGGGGTTCGGAGCTCGGGGTCATCTGGACGCGAAAAGCGCGCAGCTGAAGTGCGGGCCGAGGCAGACGGGCGGCTGGTTCGAAGTCGTGAGGCGAAGCCCATCTCGGAGAAATGCCCAATGCCCAATGCGCATGACCCAGTGCCTAGTGCCTAGTCCCCAGTGCCCGCCCACCTCACCACGCCCACGGCTCGATCATCCACTCGAAGCCCGCGCCCTGCTTGCGGATGTTGCCCAGGCCCGGCCAAGGCAGGTGATACGCGAACACGCGCAGCCGCTCGCCGGCGATGCGCTCGAACATCGCGATGCGCGACTTCACCGCGTCCTTCTTGTTCACATCGAGGCTGAAGGTCCAGCGCGGGTTGGCGAGCATCGCGACGCGGTTGTGCATGATGTCGCCGGCGACGACGACGCTGTCGCTGCCGCTGGTGACAATCACCGACATGTGCCCGGGCGTGTGGCCCGCGGTATCGACGAACTCAAGCCCGCTCACAAGCTTGTCAGCGGGCGAGACGAGCTGCAGCTTGGGCTGGATCTTCTTGAAGATCGCCTGTCCGCGTGCGATCCACGCGGCCTTCGTCTTCGCGTCCAGCGCTGTCTCGCCGAGGTCCGGCGTCGCGCCGGTCCAGAAGTCGTGCTCCTTGCGACTGACGAAGACCTTGGCGTTGGGATACGTGAGCGAGTCGTCGGCATTGAGCAGGCCGTGGAAGTGATCGCCGTGGGCGTGGGTGATCACGATGCCGGTGACAGACTCGGGCGCAATCCCCGCGGCCCGGAGGTTCTGGACGGTCTTGCCCACGCCATCCTGGCCGGGTCCGAAGCCGGTATCGATCAGGATCGTCTCGGCGCCCATCTTCAGGGCCAGTACATTGAACTCGATCGGGGCTTTGTCAAGCGGATGGAAATGATCACGCAGGACCGCGTTCAACTCGTCAACCGTCGCCTCGGGGGCGAACATCGGATGAACGGGTGCGAACGACGACGCGCCGTCGTGGATCGCCATCGCCTGGATCGAGCCGATGGTGAAGGCGTGAAAGCCTTGCTTCGGCGCGGGCGTCGCGGCGGGTGCGGGAAGCGTCTTGGCCGCGTCGGGCGTGCTCGGCGCAGGCTTGCTCGGCTGTGCGCTCGCCAAACGCGGCAGCATCGCGGCGCCAGCCAGACCAGCGCCCGCAGCGAGCAGCGAGCGACGAGTTGAAGCACATCCCAGAACGCCCTGAACATCAACGTGTGCCATGAAGAATCTCCAGTGATGACGTAAACCCCACTCGGCTCCCAGTTCCCTCGATCCCTCGATCCCTCGATCCCTCGATCCCTCGATCCCTCGATCCCTCGATCCCTCGCGCCCCTCTCCCGGTCTCT
>JAIEQQ010000135.1 GCA_019747615.1 Phycisphaerales bacterium | reverse complement strand
GCCGCGCCGCGTCATCGCCGTCGACGGCGCCAAGAAGCTCGGGGCCAAGATTCTCGTCGCCGGCGGCGGGCGGTGCAATGTCACTCACCACGCCGTGGATGAGTTCGCGTACGCGGGCTCATCGCGCAAAGCGATCCGCAACGTGCTCGGTCAGTTTGGTGTTGCCCGCACGATCGAGTTCTTCGCCGAGCGCGGCGTCACGCTCAAGCGTGAGGACACCGGCAAGCTCTTCCCGACCACCGACGACGCCCACACGATTCTCGACGCGCTGCTCAGCGCCGCCGCCGAGGCGCATGTCGAGCTCCGCTATCCCTGGCGCGTCGGCAGCGTCGAACGCACGGCCGATGGCCGCTTCCTCATTCGGCGTGCGACGACACCGCTACCCGGTGATGCCGGCAACACGCCGAGCGATGGTACCGGTGCGGGCGCGGGAACCGCCGCAAACGCAGACGCTCGCGCGAGCGCAAGAGCATTCGCCGGTGGCAGCGCCGAACCGCAGGCCCCCGCTGACGCCGCCACCAGCGTCGCATCGCCCGGCTCGATCGCGCCACCCGAGACGGTCATCGCACGGCGTCTCATCCTGGCCACCGGCGGCATGGCGCTGCCCCGCTCGGGCTCCGATGGTGCCGGCTACGCATTCGCCAAAGCCCTGGGCCACACCATCACCGATCGCATCACGCCCGCTCTCGTCCCGCTGGTCTTGCACGAGTCGTCGTTCATCCGCGCTCTGAGCGGCCTCACAGTGCCGACCACGCTTTCGGTCCACACCGGCGCGGGCAAGCGCCTTGAGTCCTTCACCAACTCAACGCTCTGCACGCACTTTGGCCTCAGCGGCCCCGGGCCGCTGGATGTCAGCCGATACTACTTCGAGGCCCGCGCGCACGATCCGAACGCGACGCTCCGCATCAACTGGCTGCCGACGACGAACGCCGACGACCTCGACGTCGCGATCGCCGGGGCCAAGCGAACGCCCGTCGGCCACTTCCTTGACCGCCGGCCGCATCACCTGCCCTCGCGTCTTGCGACGGCGCTCTTGGCCTTCGCGGGGATCGATGCGAACGCGCCGTGCGACAATCTGCCGCGTGAGAAACGCCGTGCTCTCGCGGGCGCGGTGTGCGCGATGCCGGTGCCGGTCACGGGCAGCCGCGGGTTTACATATGCCGAGGTGACCGCCGGCGGCGTTCCGCTCACGGAGCTTCGGCTGGACACGATGGAGTCTCGCGTGTGCCCGGGCCTGTACATCATCGGCGAGCTGTGCGATGTCGACGGGCGAATCGGGGGGTTTAACTTTCAGTGGGCGTGGGCGTCTGGCTTCATCGCGGGCCGAGCCGTGGGGCTCGGGCTTGTGGATTCCCGGCCGCCGCGTTCGACCCAATGATCCAACCATGACCACGCCAACCGCCGACCCCAGCGGCCTCCCTCGCCCTATCCCGCCGGTGCTCATCACACCCACGCCCGCGCCCTATGCCCCGCCCGTCCCACCAAGTTCCCGCGGCCCCGTCAACGAAGCCGATCGCCTCAAGAGCCTTGATGTCACGCGGGCCATCGCGCTGCTTGGCATCTTCTTCGTCAACGCCGAGTTGTTCGGCATGCCCTTCAGCAAGATGGTCGCGCACGCAGCCCCCACGCACGAGGGCACGCTCAGTGTCATCGTTCACGAGTTCACGAGCATCTTCTGCGCCGGCAAGTTTTACCCGCTCTTCTCGCTGCTCTTCGGCGTCGGCCTGGCGATCATGTTTCAGTCCGCGGCAAACGCCGGTCGCAGCTTCGGCTGGGCGGCGGCGCGCCGGCTCATTGCCCTCGCGTGCTTCGGCGTGCTGCACGTTCTGCTGATCTGGACCGGCGACATCTTGTTGATCTACGCCTTCATCGGCGTGCTCATGGTCTGGCTCGCTCGGTGCAAGCCGCTGACGCTGATGATCCTCAGCGGCGTTGCGCTGCTCATCGGCGTGACGCTCTCATCGCTCTTTGGCCTGCTCGGGCCCATCATGGAAAGCGAGTTTGCGAACTTCGCGACGCCGGAGCCACTAAATCCCGACGACTCGTTCTACCACCGCCTCTTTGAGGTCATGCGGTCGGACATGAACATGTACGACCCGCGCATGACCGAGCTCGAAACCAGCGCATTTCAAGACGGGCCGTTCATTCACGCGATGGTGATGCGCATCACGCTCTACCTCAGCTCGCTGATCTTCATCGCACTGGCCACTGCTCCGCAGATCGTCGCGTGCTTCTGCTTCGGGGCCGCGCTGCTCAAGCTCGGCTACTTCCATGGGCAGCGTCGATCGCTCCGTACGCTCTTCATCGTCGTCGGCCTCGGCGTCGCCATGCCGCTGAACATCGTCGGCCATCTGCTGACCCCAGACTCCGCGACGTCATACGCCGCCGGCGCGGGCGCGATGTTCTGCATGGCGCTGGGCGGGCCGCTCACCGCCCTGATGTACCTCACACTCATCATGATCGTCGTCGAGCGTGCGGCTCTCCCGCGGGTCACAAGCGTCCTTGCGCCCCTGGGCCGGATGGGCCTCACCGGCTACCTCGGCGAGAGCCTGCTGATGTCCTTTGTCATGCTCCACTGGGGCCTGGCCCTGTTCGGTCAGACGACCTGG
>JAIEQQ010000143.1 GCA_019747615.1 Phycisphaerales bacterium | reverse complement strand
TGCTCGCGATGCGCCGCAGTGGCAGCGGCGGCGGGGAAGTCAGCACTTGCTCGCGGAGCGTGTCGCTCGGCGTGGTGGCGAGCAACGCTTCCAGACGTTGACGCGAGGCGCTGGCCATTTTCTCAAGAAAGCCGCTCATGGCCGGGCCTCTGGCTTCTGCGGCGCCGTCGAGTTCGGTCCGAAGTCTCGCGCCAGCCGATCAAGCAGCATCGAAGCCCGCCCGTCATCGATCGCGGCGTGCGCGAGCATTGCGCCGGCAAGCGGAGAGTCCGCCCGCTCGGCGCACCACAGCGCCATCGCGGCGGACATGATGACGGCGTCGCGGTGGGCGTTGCGTTCGCCCGGATTGCTGGGTTGAAGCACGCGCCGGAGCGCGAGGGCGTTCTGGCGCGCGTCGCCGCCGCGGAGCTCGTCGAGCTTGCAGGGCAGGAGGCCGAAGTCTGCGCACGACAGTGTGCGTTCGTGAGTGGAGCCGGGCGTGGCGGTGATGCAAACGAACGGCGCCGCTGGTGTCGGCTCATCGAGACCATTCTCAGCGTGAACGACCAGCGCACGCCGGATCGGCAGCGAGGCGAACGCGCCGGCGATCACGCGCGCCGCGCTGAGCGAATACGCACCGATGACCGAGTACGGCGGGCGCGCCGGGTTCGTCAGTGGGCCGAGCATGTTGAAGATCGTGCGGACGCCCAGCGCGCGCCGGATCGGCGCGATGTTGGCCACTGCGGGGTGATAGTGCGGCGCGAAGAGAAACGTGAAACCGGTGGATGCGAAACACGCAGCGGCGGCGCGCTCGTCCAGCGGCATGGCGAGGCCGAGCTCGCCCAGCACGTCGGCGGCGCCGGAGCGGCTGGAGATCGCTCGGTTGCCGTGTTTGACAACGGGCAGGCCCGCCGCGGCGGCGAGGAGCGCGCCGGCGGTTGAGAGGTTGAACGTGCCGATGTTGTCCCCACCGGTGCCGACGATGTCCGTCGCGTCGCGCATCAGCACGCGATCAAGCTCGGGCCGGCGGGCGAGTTTCTGAGCGCCGCGTGCAAAGCCGGTCAGCTCGCTCGGGGCTTCGCCTTTGGTCCGTAGCGCGATCAGCATCGCGCCCGTCGCGGCGGGATCGATCGCGCCGGTGGCGATCTGCGTCAGCATCGCCTCGGCCTGATCGGCGGTGAGGTGTTGCCCGGCGAGCACGTGTTCGAGGAGGTCTTTCATGGGAGGGCGTCGGCAATCGGGTGTCGGCAATCGGCAATCGTGGGGACGGCGGAGGGGGCGATGATGAAGAAGGCATCGAGGGATGAGGCATCGAGGCATCGAGTCACAGGGCCGCGTCAATCAGGTCATGACTTGGATTGCGTCCGCGCGTGTGGGATCGATGTTCAGGAAGTTCGCGAGCATTCTTGCCCCGCGCGGCGTCAGCACGCTCTCAGGGTGAAACTGAACACCCTCCATCGCAAACTTTGTGTGACGCAGGCCCATGATCTCTTGCGGTTCGTCAGCATCAGTGCCCCTAATCGTGCGTGATGTCACCAGCAGCTCCGGCGGGATCGTTTCTGCAAAGGCCACCAGCGAGTGATAGCGCCCGACTTCGAGCTCGGCTTCCAACCCGCGATAGACGCCCTGAGCGTCGTGCGAGATGACCGATGATTTGCCGTGCATGAGGCATCGTGCGCGGCCCACCTTCGCACCGAACACCTCGGCCATCGCTTGATGCCCGAGGCAGACACCGAGCAGGGGTACTTTGCCCGCCGCGGCGGCGATGATCGACTTGCTCGCGCCGGCTTCATCGGGGCAACCCGGCCCCGGGGAGATTACGACGTGCGTGAAGTCCGACGTCGTCGCGAACGTCGGCGTCACGTCGTCGTTGCGCCGAACGGTGACGCTCGCACCCAGCGCCAGCATGTATTGCACGAGGTTGAACGTGAAGCTGTCGTAGTTGTCCACCATCAAGACGCGCGGCGTGGTCATGACAACCCCTCCTCAGCGAGCCGAAGCGCCGCTTCGAGCGCGCCGACCTTCGCCCGCACCTCGTCATACTCCGCGCCCGGGTCGCTCTGGGCCACGATGCCCGCGCCCGCCTGATACGCGTATCGACCGTTGCGGAAGCAGATCGTGCGGATGGCGATGGCCTGATCCATGTCGGCGGGGCGGGCATCGGTGCCGAGGCCGAAGTAGCCGACGGTGCCGGCGTAGAAGCCGCGCCCGGCGGGCTCGAGCTCGTCGATGATTTGCATCGCGCGGACCTTTGGCGCGCCGACGACGGTGCCGGCGGGGAACGTGGCGCTGAGGAGATCGATCGCATCGGCATCGGGCCGGAGCGTGCCGCTCACGCCGCTGACGATGTGCATGACGTGGCTATAGCGCTCGATGGTGCGGAAGGGGCGGACGCCGATGGTGCCGGCCTGCGCAACGCGCCCGAGGTCGTTGCGAGCAAGATCAACGAGCATGACGTGCTCGCTGGATTCCTTCTGATCGGCGAGCAGCTCGTGCTCGCGGGCGATGTCGGTCGCTTCGTCATCGCTGCGCGGGCGGGTGCCGGCGATCGGCCGGAGCGTCGCGACGCGAGCGTTGAGCTTGACCAATGCCTCGGGCGAAGAGCCGATGAGCCGCGTATCGC
>JAIEQQ010000649.1 GCA_019747615.1 Phycisphaerales bacterium | reverse complement strand
AGCCCGAGTCTCAGCGCGTCCGAGACGCTGCGCCGCATCATTCAGACCAGCGCGATCGCCGACGCCGCTCTGCTTGACGCACGCGCCCGCGCCCAGAGAGTGACCGCGCTGGTCACGCTCCTGCGTTTCGCCGCCGATCGTCAGGATCGCCTCCGCCCGCCGGGTGATCTGCGCACGTTCATCGAGGATTATCTCGAAGACCTGCGCTCCGGCGGGGGTGATGATTCCGGCGCACTTGATGCCTCGGACATGGTCGATGGCCACGAATCTACCGCCGAGACGCAACGCGACGAAGTGCTGCTGGTCACCGCCCATTCGGCCAAGGGCCTCGAGTTTGATACCGTCTTCGTCCCCGGCGTGAGCCCCCGTGCGCAGTGGCCCGGGAGCGGTTCTCGCGAAGCGCCCGCGATCGCCACGCCACCGAACCTCTGCGGCCAGCAACAGACCGACGATCAGAAGAGCGCCGACGCTCTGGACGAGCAACGCAGGCTCTTCTACGTCGCCTGCACCCGGGCCCGTCAGCGGCTCGTCATCCTCTCCCAGCGCAACAAGTCCCGCTCCAAGAACACCAACTTCTACGAGGAAGTCGCGCTCGACCAGCCCAGCGCTCGCCTCGTCAGCATCATCGATCAAGACGCGGCCCTCGCCCTGAGCGCCATGACGCCGCCTTCAGCGTGGGACCGCGCGATCGATCTTGACGCACGCCAGGCCAGACGCGAGCTCATCTACCGCCTCCGCCAGCGAGCACGCCAGGAAGCCGCCGCGGCGTTCGACGCGCTCGAAGCCGCCGACGATTGGTCGCAGCAACTCCCCGGAGTGGTGGACACACTCGAGCGTTCGGCGGCGCGCATCGCGGCTCTCAGCGCCATCAGCCGCGGCGAGCCCGCCAGCGCGATCGCTTCAGCGCTCGCTCGCTCGACGAGCGACGCCGCCACCGCGGACGTCGCGGCGCTGGTCGCGCGACTTCAGGCTCATGCGGATCCGACCGCAGGCCAGTCCGCGGGCGTTGTGCTTCACACCTCGGTGCAGCAACTCTTCGCCACGCGCGGGCTCCTTCCCACGCGCGTCCGCCCGCCGCTGCGGCTGAGCTACACGATGATCGACGCGTACCGGCGTTGCCCGATGTGCTTCTTCCTGCGATACGTCCTCGGCATGCCCGAAGAGGAACGCGAAGCGACGGAGATCGGCAGCGTGGCCCACGCGGCGCTCGAGCGCTTCTATCGCTTGTGGTCAGCCGCGGACGCCGAGGGCGTCGCGCGACCCGGTAAGTCCGAGCTCATCGCGATCGCACGCAAGCTCTTCTTTCAATCGCTCCCCGCCGAGGCCCGCGCCGACAAGGCGCTGCTGGGGATGCTCATCGCGCAGCTCGAACTGCTCTACGACCGGCTCCACGACGAGAACGCCCACGTCCTTGAGATCGAGCGCCAGGTCAGGATGACTTTCCGCCACGCCGGCTTCGATCACACCATCGACGCGAAGATCGACCGCGTCGATCGCGACGAGCACGGCCTTCGCATCATCGACTACAAAACCGGAAAGGCCTGGAAACGCCTCCTCGAACCCGCGCCCGACGACCTTCAGCTCGGCCTCTACGCGATGGCGCTGGACCAGCTCTACGCCGACGATCCGATCCCGAACATCGGCGACTCGACCCCGCCCCCCCGGTCAAACCCCGGAACTCCGCCCGCCCACCCGGCCGCCGTCGTCGGCCACGCCGAGTACTGGGTGCTCAGCACCGGCCAGCGCGGCAGCATCGCCCTGGATGGCCTCGACCGCCCGAAGATTGACCAGGAGATCCGCACCGTCATCGATGGCATCCTCGCCGGCGACTGGACGCCGGAGGCCAAGTGCGCTGGCCTCTGCGCGCTTTTTCGCGCCTGATCCGGGGGCGGCGTGCGGCACCGTCCTCTGCCAGCGCGGCGGGGCAATACCTGAGATTCTGACCTTGAAACGGGCATGCCGGCGATCCCGACGGGGCACTTTTGGTGCCGCGCGGCACAAAGTACAAAGCCTGGCGCGCGGGCTTGGCGCGATGCGGTTTGTCTGGTACTCTGGGAGAGCCGCACGCAGGAGCACCCTTGAATGCCCGAGACGAATCGCGAACTCGAACTCCAGACGAGTACTGGAGGGGGGGAGTATCTCCTTGACTCAATGACCTATAGCGAGACCCTGGGGCAGCCGTTCCAGATGTCGCTGCGGGTGCGGCTGGCCAAGCCGGACCTGAAGATCTACGACCTGATGGGTCGCACGGTCATCGTCCGCATGAAGATGCTCAACGGGGTTGATCGCTGGTTTAACGGCTATGTGCGCGCGATCACCGAGCCGGGGGCGAAGGAGGGCGCGCGGGTCTTCAGCCTGAGCGTGATCCCGGCGATGGGCGTGATGGACCTGACGACTGACTCGCGGATCTTTCAGGAGAAGACGATTAAGGAGATCGTCACGGCGGTGCTGGCCGGGTACAACATCGAGGCGAACTGGCGTATTGAAGCGACGACGACGAAGCGAAAGTTCTTCGTGCAGTATCGCGAGAGCGATCTGCGGTTCGTGATGCGATTGCTGGAGCAGGAGGGGCTGTCGTTCTTCCACGA
>JAIEQQ010000016.1 GCA_019747615.1 Phycisphaerales bacterium | reverse complement strand
TCGACGACGACGATCGCGTCGTCAACGACGATGCCGATGGCCAGAACCAGCCCGAACATCGTGAGCATGTTGATGCTGAAGCCCAGCAGAGCCAAGAACATGAACGTGCCGATGAGCGAGACGGGGATCGTGATCGCCGGGATGATGGTGGTGCGGAAGCTCTGGAGGAAGATGAGCACGACGACAAAGACAAGGACGAACGCCTCGACGAGCGTGACGAGCACTTCTTCCAACGAGGCCTTGATGAACATCGACGAGTCGTAGAAGAACTTGACCTGCACGCCCTCGGGCAGGCGCGGGCGGAGCTCTTCGAGCTTCTGCTCCATCGCTGCGGTGAGTGAGACGAGGTTCGCGCCCGGGAGCTGGTAGACCGCCATGATGGCGTTGGGCCTGCCGTTGAAGCGTGCTGCGGTGGAATAGTCGCGAGCGCCGAGCTCCGTGCGGGCGACATCCTTGATGCGGACGATGCGCCCTTCAACGCTGCGGATGATGATGTTCTCGAACTGTGCCGGATCGGTGAGGCGCCCCAGCGTGGTGACGGTGAGCTCGAAATCCGTGCCGCTGGGCGCCGGCTGCGAGCCGATGCGACCGGCGGCGACTTGCACGTTCTGCTCGCGGATCGCGGCGATCACGTCGTTGGCGGTGAGATTGCGGACCTTGAGCTTGGTGGGATCAAGCCAGATGCGCATGCCGTAGTCTTTGGCGGGGATGATGTTGATGGCGCCGACGCCGTAGACGCGGGAGAACTCGTCGCGCCAGTTGATGGTGAGGTAGTTCGAGAGGAAGAGGTCATCGACGACGGGGGTGCCGTCGGGCCGGAGGTCTGACGAGAGGCTGATGACGCCGGCGAGGTTGGTGGACTGCTTGCGCGTGGTGACGCCCAGGCGACGGACTTCGTCTGGCAGCTTGGCCTGCGCGATGTTGACGCGGTTCTGCACGAGCACCGCGGCCATGTCGATGTCGGTGCCGACCTCGAAGGACACGTCCAGCGAATAGCGCCCGTCGGAGGACGTGGACGACATCGCGATCATGCGGTCAACGCCGTTGACCTCCTGCTCGATCGGCGAGGCGACGGTGTCGGCGACGGTCTGGGCGTTGGCGCCGGGGTAGATCGCCTCGATGCGTACGACCGGCGGCGCGAGGTCGGGGTACTGCGCGATGGGGAGCTGGAACGCGGCGACGGCGCCCAGGAGCATGATCAGGATCGAGATCACGCTCGAGAAAACCGGGCGTCGGATGAAGAAGGTGCTGAGCATGGGGCTCCGGAGCAAGCGAGGCACTGGGGATCAGGCACTGGGCACTGGGGAGGCACTGGGGAGGCACTGGGCATCGGGCACTGGGCATCGGTGCGCCGCAGCGGTGCGAGGAAGCGGTGCGCGGCCACTCTGTACTTTGGCGATCAGCCCGTCGTCGGAGCCGGCGCTGGAGTGGGCGTTGGCGCGGGGGTGGGGGGCGTGGGCGCGCCGGCGACGCGGACCTCGATGCCCGGCCTGGCGCGTTGAATGCCCGCGACGATCACGCGGGCAGCGGGGTCGAGCCCGCTTTGCACAACGCGCTGGCGATCGACAACAGTGCCCGCGACGATGTTGACACGCTCGACCTTGTTCGCGGCGTTGACAACGAGGACAAAGCGTCCGCGCTGGTCGGACTGGACGCTGGTGTCAGGCACGGTCAGGACATCGCGCTCGCCGAGCTGTGGTTGGACGCGGACGAAGGAGCCGGGCAGGATCGTGCCGTCGGCGTTGTCAAACAGTGCTTCGACTCGCACGGTGCCGGTGAGCGCGTTGACGGTGTTGTCGGCGCGATCGAACTGGCCGACGTGCGGGAAGCCTTCTTCGTTGGCCAGCGCCAGGCGGACGACGAGGTTGGGGCGGCCGCCCTCGCCGGGGCGGCGGTTTTGGTTGATGCGGCGCTGCTCAAGGATGACGCGCTCCTCCATCTCGTAGGTCGCGTAGATCTTCGAGTCGTTGATCACGGTGCAGAGCAGCGTCGGGTCGGTCGCACCGACGAGGTCGCCCGGATCAACGCTGACGAAGCCGACACGCCCGTTGATCGGGGACTTGACCTTGGTGAACTCCAGATCAAGCTCAGCGGCACGGAGGCGTGCCTTGGCCAGTTCGACTTGGGCCTCGGCACCGTCCTTCTGGGCCGCGACGCGGTCGAGTTCCTGGCGCGACACGGCGTTGGCCTCGTTGGCCACGCGTGTGCGTTCGAGCGTGACGATCGCGAGCTTGAGCTCGGCGTCCTTCGCGGCCAGCTCGGCCTTGGCCTGCTGGACCGCCGCCTCGAACGTGCGCGGGTCGATGGTAAAGAGCAGGTCGCCCTGCTTGACGATGCGCCCGTCTTGGACGAGCTTGGTTTCGAGGAAGCCGCGCACGCGGGCGCGGACATCGACGGATTCGAAGCCGCGAGTGACGCCGGTGAACTCGAGTGTCTCCGGCACGCGGCGCTGCACAGGCGTGGCAACGGAGACTTCCGGCGGGGGCGGCGGCACGAATGCCGCGGGAGGGCGCTTGCAACCGGCGAGCACCAGCAGGACCGCGAACGCGGCGACGCCGCGCATCGGCGACCGGGCGAATCC
>JAIEQQ010000205.1 GCA_019747615.1 Phycisphaerales bacterium | reverse complement strand
AGTAGTGAAAGGAAGGGCCGATCCCATGAGCGAAGCCGACAAGCCAAAGCTGATCATCGACGGAGACTGGAAGAAGCGGGACGACCAGCCGAAGGCTGCGCCCACACCGGCGGCTGGGCCAGCGGATGCCGGCGCGAACAAGATTGCGGTCGATTCGGATTGGAAGTCGCAAGCCGCGGCTGAGAAGGAGCGATTGGCATCGCAGGAGCAAAAGGGCTCTGCGGGCGCTGGCGGTCGAGGCGGCGCTGCGGCGCGCGAGATCCCGCCGGCGGACTTCCAGGGTTTGATGAGCACGCTGGTGTCGCAGGCCTTGGTGTACATGGGCGCGTTCCCTGATCCTGCGACGGGCCGTGCGATGATCTCGCTGGAGTACGCGGGCTTTCACATCGACCTGCTCGATGTGCTGGAGCAGAAGACCAAGGGCAACCTCACGCAGCAGGAGAGCGAGGACATCACGCAAGTGCTCGCGGAGCTGCGCTCGCGATATGTCGAGCTTCAGGGCGCTGTTGCACAGGCCGTGCGTGAGGGTCGGCTCGGGCGGCCCGGTGCCAGCGGGCTGGGGGGGGCGGGCGGTGGTGGGGGAGGACTCACCGGCGGGGCGATGGGGAACATGAAGATCACGCCTTGACCGTGAGGCGAACCTTCGCCGGACGCGGTCGCGCCGGCAGGGGATAATGCGGGTGAGATCCGGCGGGGCCTCGTGGCCGAACCCGGAAGGTGGAGGCGTTTGGGGACGGGGGGATGGGGGCGTGATGGTCGTGTGTGGCGGCGCGAGGTCGCCACGTTGCTCTGGAGTGATCAGTGTCGAACACCCCGGTTTCGCAGTCCAGCGTTTCTTTCCTTGATCGACACCACCTGCTGCTGCGCCGGCTGCACTCGCTGAGTGGGATCGTCCCGATTGGCGTGTTCCTGATCGCGCACTTGGTGACGAACTCATCGATCACGTGGGGCAAGTTCGGCCTGCGTGGTGATGGCGCGGAGATGAGCCTCGCTGAGGGCGGCGCGTTCTACTTCCATAAGGAAGTGGTCTGGATCAACAACTCGGTCCCGCATTTGCTCTTGATCGAGCTGACGCTGTGGGCCGCGATCGCGTTCCACTCCGTGCTCGGTTTTGTGTACGCGTTCTCCGGTCGATCAAACACGCGGAACTACGGCTACGGGGCTAACTGGCGGTACACGCTCCAGCGTGTGAGCGGCTATATCGGGATCCTGTTCATCTTCTATCACGTTGCGACGCTGCGCTGGGGCTGGTCGTTCCTGGTGCCGGGCGGCACGACGTGGAGTCATCACTACGCCGCGAGCACGCTGGCCCTCTGCCTCCGAGGCGGCACCGAGATCACGTTCGCCGGCATCCTCGTCTCAGCCTTCTACTTCATCGGGATCACGCTGCTGGTCTTCCACTTCGCCAACGGGCTCTGGACCAGCGCGATCACCTGGGGTTTGACGATCTCGCAACGCTCGCAGCGTCAGTGGGGCTATGCCTGTGCCGCGATCGGCTCGGGCCTCATGCTCGCGGCGTGGGCGTCGCTGCTGGGCTTCTTTCTTCTGGATCCGGTGCAGGCCACACGCGTGGAACAGGCGTATTACCAGAAGTATGGCCAGCCCATCCCCAGCCGCGGGCATCTGACCGATCAGAACATCTCGCCTTTGAAGAAGACCGAGCCCTCATCGCTGGGCAAGAACTAGTCCGAGAACACGCGGGCAACCCGGCCCGCGTTCAGTGATTGACGGAAGACCATCGCGACGCGCCCCACCCATCCCCACCTCCTTCGGTGGCGGCCAATCGCGAAGTGTTTTGCGGAAAGGACGTGTGTCATGGCGTCAACTGGAAACGAAAAGCGCGTCATCGTCGTCGGCGGCGGCCTCGCGGGCCTCGCGGCGTCAGCCCGATTGGTCGAGGCCGGTGTCGGCGTCGATCTCTTCTCCGTCGTCCCCGTCAAACGCAGCCACAGCGTCTGCGCGCAGGGCGGCATCAACGCCTGCAACGAGGTCGCGCGCCAGCAGGGCTACAGCGAGTACGAGCACTTCGATGAAACCGTCTACGGCGGGGACTTCCTCGCCGATCAGCACCCGGTGCTCGAAATGGCCAACTGGGCCCCGCGCATTATCGATGTGCTCGATCGCATGGGCGTGCCATTCAACCGCACCAGCGAGGGCTATCGCGACCTGCGCCTGTTCGGCGGCTCGCTCTTCAAGCGCACGCACTTCAGTGGCGCGACGACGGGCCAGCAGTTGATCTACGCGCTTGATGAGCAGGTTCGCCGCCACGAAGCAGAAGGTAACGTCACCAAGTACGAGCACTGGGAGTTCTTGTGGCCCGTGATCGACGGAGGTCGCTGCGTCGGCATCGTCGCTCAGGACATCCGCACGATGCAGATCCGCGCGTTCCGCGCAGACGCGGTGATCATGGCCACCGGCGGCTGCGGGCTCATCTTCGGCAAGAGCACCAACAGCGTGATGTGCAACGGCGCCGCCGCGGCTCGCTGCTTCCGCGCCGGTGTTCATTACGCGAACGCGGAGATGATCCAGGTCCACCCCACCGCCATCCCCGGCGCCGACAAGCTCCGCCTCATGAGCG
>JAIEQQ010000307.1 GCA_019747615.1 Phycisphaerales bacterium | reverse complement strand
CTTTTGAGTTGGATGAACTCATCGCAAAACGCTTCTCCCAGCACCGACGTCAAGGCGCGATCGATCGCCAAGGCCTGACACAGCCTCGCCGGCCCGCGGCACAGATCCACATTCCGCATCGGCTTGGCACCAACGCGACGTTGACGCGAGCCGCTCCGCAGCTCCCGCATCCGCTGCAACCCCTCGCGCGGCTCAATCGCCCGGATCAGCACCGCGCCCGGATGATCCGCGCGATTGGCACTGATGTTCATGCAAAAGTGCATGCCGTACGTGAAGTACACATAGCTCGTGCCGGGTGTTGCCCACATCGGCTCGTTGCGCGCCGTGCGTCGTCCGCCCTTGGCGTGCGAGGCTTGATCCTCCGGCCCGATGTAGGCCTCGGTCTCGACGATGACACCTGACAGCCGCGAGCCGTCGTTCAGCACGCGGACCAGCGAGCACCCGACGAGCGTCACCGCCAGCTCGCTCGCGGGGATCGCAAAGAACGATCGCCCCGCGCGATCAGGCATACGCGTGCAGCCCCGGCAGCAGCAGGTTCACGCCGAAGTAGCACCACAGCATCGCGATGAAGCCCACAACGCTGAGCCACGCCGTGACAAGCCCGCGGTTGCCGGACATCGCGACGCGCACGTGAACGACGATGAGGTAGATGATCCACGTCACCAGCGCCCAGGTCTCCTTCGGATCAAACGCCCACCAGCGGCCCCAACTGTGATCAGCCCACCACGCGCCCAGCAGGATGCCGACGCCCAGCGTCCAGAACGCAAGTTGCAGGATCATCAAGTGCGCTCGATCCAGATCGTGCAGCACGCGGGCCACGCCGCCGCCGGGCGCTTCGCCGCTGACGCCGCTAACGCCGCCACTGGCCGAGATGGCGGTCATCGTCTGCACCTCGGGCGAGCGCAGGCGAGAGGCGTAATGCGTGCCGAGATAGAACAGGCTCACGATCATGCCCAGCGAGATGAGGCCGTAACTCACCAGCACCGTGGTGACGTGGTATTTCAGCAGGATGCTGGTGTTCAGGATCGCCGCCTCGCGGTTGATCTCCTGACCGGGGATCTCCGTCTGCGTCGCTGCGATCAGCACCAGGAACCCCACGCCCGCCGCCGCCGCGGCGAAGATCATCTGCCGCTTGAAGAGCATCATGCCCAGCCCGACGACCGCCGCGAACAGGCTCACGCCCGTCATGCTCTCAAACTGGTTCTGGATCGAGTACCGCTCAGCGATGTAGCAGCGCGCTGCGAAGCTGATCAGGTGGATCGCGATCGCGCCGACCAGCAGCACCGTGCCGCTGATGCGGAGCCAGTTGCGTCCGGTGCCGAAGGCCAGGACAAGCGACAGGAAACTGAACGCGTACAGCCACATGCCCCACTCAAACGGCGAGCGCAGGTTGTACTGCAACTCGATCTCGCGTCTCGCGCCGGGGTAAAACTCCGGATGGATCGCCGGCAGCACGGTCGCGAGTTTCTCCGCCGCGCTGTTCACGCCCGCGGCGTCCATCGCGCGCCACGCCTTGCCAAACTCCAGCATCGCCGCCTGCGCCGGTGATCCCGCCGGCAGCGTGCTCACGCCGAGCCACGCCTTCTCTTCACTGTCAGCCGGCACGAGCTTCAGACTCGCCGGGGCGTTGAGGTAGATCTGAACACCTTCGTGGAGCCGGTTGACGCCGCGAAGCACGTTCTCGTTGAGCTTGCCGGAGGCACCGAGCGTTTCGATGTGTCGTGCGACCATCTGGGGCGTGACACGCCCGGTGCGCTTCCACGACTCGCGGGTGTCCTCTTTGTCGGCGCCGGGGAACTCAAGCTCAAGCAGCTTCTCACGCAGCGGCAGATACGACACGCCCAGCAGCGGCTTGTCCTCGTAGTACGCCGGGTCGATGATCATGTCGATGAACGTGAACACCGGGTCGTGCGTGAGTTTGCGATACTTGGTCTTGCCGTCCGCACTTGTTTCCGGCGTGATGTCCTGGAACGCCTTGCGCCCGGTGAGATCGCCGATCGCCTCTCGCGCCAGCGAGTCGATGATCTTCACGCGACCGCTGTGATAGATCGCCAGGTCGCGAAGCGGGCGGAGGTTCAGCTTCTGCGCAAAGTCGTACTTCTGCTGGACCGTCGCGGTCGATCGTGGCGTTGCCTCGCCAAACGGGTTGCTCTCGCCGCGTGCGGTCAGCACCTCGCGCTGCGGGCTGTTGCCGGCGGGGGCGGTCTGTGCGCTTGCGACTGCCAGCGGCAAGAGGGCCACGAGCAGGGCGATGATCGAGTGTGTGTGACGCGTGTGACGCATGGCTCGCTCCAGTCCGATCAGCGGGCCGCTCGCCCCGCCGGTGTGAAATCTCCTCAACTCAACTCTGCACGCCGGCGCTCTGGCCAGCCTTCGCTCGGCTCGCGCGTGCCGGCGGCTTCCAATCGCCCCGGGCCAGCGCCTCCTGGATCAGGCGTTTCTTCCGCCGCAGCAGCCAGGGCTTGAGGTAGAACGCCCACGGGATGCCCAGCGCCATCAAGATCGACCCGGCCGCGATGATCACGATTCCCGGATTGTTGCCCACCCCCAGGATCGTGAAGCGTGCGAACGGT
>JAIEQQ010000054.1 GCA_019747615.1 Phycisphaerales bacterium | reverse complement strand
GACGATGAGGCCGACTGTGCCGGCAGCGACGGCGCGAGCAATGAGCACGCCGCCGGCCACTCCGCCGTCAGTTCCAGCAGCATTGCCAGCAGTCAGAACGCAGGCCCCCCAACGCGTTGAAGTCGCGGGCGCTCCGGCGGCTTCGGTCGCAACAGCGCAGGATCCGCTCGTGCTGCACGCGCGCCGCGTGCTGGCGCAGCATGGCGGGCCGACCCCCGCGGCGGTGGCGGAAATCACCATGCAGCTTGTCGGTGCGGGGCGGCCCGCGTCGGTGGTGAATCAGTTGATCGCGCTGGCAATGAACGCGACGCCGGGACCGGGCGGCCAAGGCACGTCCGGTGCGTCGCTCGGCACACGCGGTCAGGGCACTCTGCCCGTCAGCGCCGTCGGAAGTGACGGACGGCCGATCGAGACTGCCGACAGGTCAGGAAACGAGCGCCCCTTGCAACGGATTGGCGCAGAGGAGGATCCGACGGCGCGGCTGCTGGGGATGGGCTTGCTGATCGGTGGCGCGGCGCTCGTCGCGGTTGTCGGTGCGGTGCTGCTCTTGACGATGTCGCTTGGCGGCGGAGCGGCAACATCGCCGGGCGCGACGGTTGCGGCGGGCGCGGGCCAAACGGCCGCGGTTCCCACGCCGGGCGGCGGATCGCCTGAGTCTTCGCCGACCGCGACCGCAACCCCTGCGGTGCTCGCCGCCGAGCCGATGGCAACGGGCGCGAACGTGTCGGCGGGCGATGTTTCGCGTCGGCTGGTCGCTGCGGCGGCGCGGATCTCGACCTCGAAGGAGGAGGGATTGCGATCGGCGTCGAGCGCGCTTGCGGCGGCGTCAACGTCGTGGGATTCCATGTCGCCGGGTGATCGCGTCGCGGTCAGCGAGGCGTTGGTTGAACTGGTGTACAAGGCGGCTGGTGACGATGCTCTGCTCGCTGATGTGCTGAAGCTGCTGGATCCGCCGGTGATGCTGGACGAGGCGACCACGAAGATGATCACGCCAGCGGACATCCGCCCGACGGCGTTCGCGTCGGGTGCCTTTTGGCGGCTCTCGCGAGAGCGCGAGTTGCCCGGGGCGGCGATGGAGCGCGTGCGGGCGAGCTTCACGCGGATCCTGGGGGGCGCTCGCCCATCGAGCTCGCCGGGCTTTGCCGGCGGCGCTTCGGAGGCGCTGCGGCTGATGCCGCTGCGGATCGTGCAGCGGTCCAGCAAGGCCGATGCGCGGATGGTTGAGGCCTCGATGTTGCGATGGGTGGAGGTTGTGCGAGCGGTCTCACCTGTCGAGCTGCCCAAGCCGGACGCGGGCCCGGTGGTCGCAGGCGCGCCGTCTGAATCGGACGCGATCTTGGTCGATGCGCTGGCCAGACTGCTGGTCGATGGCCCGGATCCATCCGAGAGCGAGCCTGCGTATCGGGCGATTCTGAATGTGAGCCGCGCACTGCGGTGGGACGGCGTTGATCAGTCCAGAGGCCGCCTGGGGATGTGGCTTGGCGATCCGCGGATCAGCACGACGCGGCTGAATCTTGTGACTGGCGCGATCGTGAAGCTCGTGCGTGTCGATGGGCTCGATGACACGTTCATCCTGCCGGTGGGTGCTTCGAGTGAGCAGCGGGCGGCGATCCGCGATGCGTATGTCTCGGCGTGGTCGCTGACGGGCGCTTCACGGGCGACATCGGGCGCCGAGACTTGGGGTCGCGCGATCTCGGTCGTACTCGGCGAGCCGGGCCCGGACAATGGCGATGACCTGGGCTTTGCGGTCGTGGCGGCGCAGTTCAATCACTCCGCGGTTCTCCGAGCCGCGGGCAAGATCGATGAGGGGATCGCGATCGCCAGTGCCCTCCAACCGCCGCCGCCGGTGATCATCAACGCCGCGCGGCAGGACCCGACGGGCGCCGCGATCAACGCGGCCGGCGGGATCGCTGACGATTCATGGGCGTCGCGATATCTGTGCGGCGATCGCTCGGTCGCGGTGCGGCTCCAGCGGATTCGCGAGCTTCAGGATCGAGCGCCGGAGATCACGCAGCTTGATGCGGATGTGCTGGTCGAGATCGCGTTCGTCGGTTCGCCGCCGGAGGTGAGCGCCGCGGCGTTGAAAGCGATCCCGAGCTTCGGCGCTTCTGCGCAGATGACGCACGCGTTGTTGAAGATGGCTTCGCGGGCGCCACGGCGCGAGGCGATCGGCCGAATGGTGGAACAGATGACGTACCGCCCGGTGCCGCCGGTGTACAGCGATCGGTGGGCGTTCATGCTGCGCCGGGCGCTGGTCGAGCGGTTGATCGAGCAGATGGCGAGCCAGACATGGGCGGGGCGCGTCGATGGCGCGATGATCCAGCTGGCCGAGGCGTACGGCGGGATGGCCACGGGCAGCACCTCGCCGACGCCGGATGTCGAGAAGGCATCGCAAGAGCTCATGCGTTCGATCGAGCGATATGGCAACAGCGTGCGGACGCAGGCGGCGGCGCTGGTGCCGAATCAGGCGCTCGGATTGTCTCTGGATCAGATCGATCGGCGTCGTCAGGCCCGACGCGTCGTCGCGCTGGGGCCGGTGCAGGTCTTCGCGGCCGAGC
>JAIEQQ010000072.1 GCA_019747615.1 Phycisphaerales bacterium | reverse complement strand
GATTTCCGGGGTCACGCCGAGGGGTGGCTCGTGGCCATGGCCCTTCCGCTCCCTCGGCAAAGGCGCCTCCGCCCCAGCCGGTGATCAGGTCTCCCACAGCGACGCGCCCGCGGGCGGCATCTTCTTCCGCAGCGCCGCCGCGTCGATGGTGATCTGGATCCGAGACTCTGGCGTCATTCGGTCTACGTTCTTCAGGATCATCGCCATCCGCTGGTTCGCGCTCAGCCGCTCGCGCGTCCGGATCAGGAAGTCCCAGTAGAAGACCGTGAACGGGCATGCGCTCGGGCCGCTGCGCTCCGCCGGGTCATAGCGGCAGCCCTTGCAGTAGTTGCTCATCCGCTCGATGTACTTGCCGCTCGCGGCGTACGGCTTCGTCCCCACCAGACCCGTCACGCCCTTGGCCGCGTCCGGCCGTCGGTCGGCGTGCATGACCATGCCCAGCGTGTTCGGCAGCGTGACCCAATCGACGCCGTCAACGAACATGCCCAGGTACCAATCGCTGATCGCTTTGGGATGCACGCCGCTGATGAGCGCGAAGTTGCCCATGACCATCAACCGCTGGATGTGATGGCCGAAGCCGGTCTCAACCACTTGCCCGACGCACGCCTTCATGCAGGCCATGTCGGTGTTTGCGTCCCAGTAGAACGACGGCAGCGGCGCGTGCTGGTCGAGGCTGTTGCGATCGGTGGGGCCTTCGAGCCAGTAGACGCCGCGGATGAACTCGCGCCAGCCGATGATCTGGCGCACGAACGCTTCGACGGATTGGAGCGGCGCGTGCCCCGAGGCGTACGCGTCGATCGCACGCTCGCAGCACTCACGCGGGTTCAGCAGCTTGAGATTGAGCGAGCTTGAGAGCGCCGAGTGGTAGAGCGTCGGCTCGCCGGACCACATCGCGTCCTCGTACGGCCCGAACAGCGGCAAGCGACGCTGCACAAAGTCATCGAGCGCCTGAAGGGCCTGCGCCCGCGTGACCGGCCATCCAAAGGACTCGATCTTCCCCGGCAGCGACGGCAGCACCCGCTGGATCGCGTCGATGACCTCGCGCGTGATCTGGTCGGGCGGAAAACTCAGCGGGATCGGCGGCCGCGGCTTGGGGCCCTCCTTGCCGAAGGGCAGCCGGTTCTCCTTGTCAAAGTTCCACTCGCCGCCGACGGGCTTGGCCGTCTTGCCTTTGCCCTCCATCAGATAGCCGGTGCGGCGGCGCTGCTCGCGATAAAAGAACTCCATCGTGAGCGATTGCCGCCCCTGGGCCCACGCGTTGAAGTCCTCGCGCGTGGTGATGAAGTGCGTGTCGGGCAGGATGAGCACGTCGATCGCATGCGTTGATCGCACGCGATCAAGCATGGCCAGCACGCGCCACTCGCCGGGATGTGTGCAGACGAGTTGCGAGGGGCGCAGGGCCGCGATCGCGCGGGCGATCTCGCTCTCGAACGCGCCCGTGTTGGCCGGGTCGTCGAGGTTGACGTACCGGACGCGGACGCCGCGACGCGTCAACTCCGCGGCAAAGTGCCGCATCGCCGAGAGGAACAGGGCGGTGCGCTGTCGATGGCTGGGAACGTGCGTCGATTCGCCGGCGACCTCCATCATCAGCACGGTGTCATGCTCGCCGAGCGAGCGGATGAGTTCGGCATTAAGATCGAGCTGGTCGCCAAAGACGATCGCCAAGCGCGGGCCGGTCGGCTTCGATGAGCCTCGTGCGGGCAGTGGCAACAGATCGGGCTTCTTCCGCGGCATTCACCCGCATCATACGATGCCCGCGTGGCCCGCATCAGTCCTCGCAGGAGCCAGCCGTGCCGAATCAGCATCTCCCGACAAAGCCCTGTGCCCACTGCAAGCGAGACTTTGCGTGGCGGAAGAAATGGGAACGCGATTGGGAGCGGGTGAAGTACTGCTCGAAGAAGTGTTCGGCGGCGGGGGCGGCGGCGGCGCGGGCTGAGGCGCGCAAGTGATCGTCGCCGCGCAGTGGTCGCTCGCAGCATTGACACACCCGCCAGTCAAAACAACTTCGCCTGCTCCTTCACATCCTTCACCCGCGATGTCAGCTCCTTGACCTCGCGTTCCAGTTCGCCCACGTCTTGGAAGCGGCGGTGTTCGCTGGCGAATCGGATGTAGGCGACCTCGTCCAGATCGCGGAGCTTGAGGCAGACGAGCTGGCCGATCTCGGCCGAGGGGACTTCGCGCTCGTACGTGCGATAGACCTCTTCCTCGATCTCATCGACGACGCGCTGGCGGGCGTCTTCGGGGACCGGCCGCTTGCCGCACGCCGCTTGCACGCCGCGCAGGATGTTCTCGCGGCTGAACGCGACGCGGGTACCGTCACGTTTGATGACCGTGAGCCGTGTCAACTCCTCGACGCGCTCGTACGTAGTGAAGCGCTTCTTGCACTTCAGGCATTGGCGGCGACGACGGATCACCTTGCCGCCATCGCTGGCGCGCGAGTCGATCACCTTGTCGTCGTTATGGGCGCAGAACGGGCAAACCACGGGTCACCAAGCATACAGCAAACTCGGGCGAAAGCGAATGGGTGGGGGGTTGGTCCGGCAATCGGGTCTCGG
>JAIEQQ010000158.1 GCA_019747615.1 Phycisphaerales bacterium | reverse complement strand
CGGCTTCGGCAATGTGAGCCGAGCCTGAAGCGTCGTCGCGCCGATGATCACGCTGCCGGTGGCCTGCACGCCGTCAACCAGCGCCACGCCGTTCCTGTACCACTGGTAGGTGAACGGCGGAGTGCCAAAGGCCGACACGTTAAAGATTGCGCCGAAAGAGCTCGTGCAGTTGGAGATCGAGATCGCCGCGCTCGGATTCAGCGAGATTGCCGGCGCAACGCACCCGGTCGTCACCGAATCCAGGATCCACGGCTGCGCGCCGATGATCATCTGGTTCGCGGTGTGGAAGCCTGCGATCAGCGCACCGTCGCGCGAGATTGCGCTCGGGTAGCCCAGCGCCGGCTGGCCACGAGTGAAGTCGATGTTCGGGGCCGTGCCCTCGCCAACGGGGCCCCAGTTCTGCTGCGGGCCGATGTTCGCGACGTTGAGCGAGACGAGGTAGTCATACCAGTCGCGAACGAGGCCGTCAGACTGCTTCCAGATGAACCCGCCACGCTGCGGCAGGCCGTCGCCGAAGTACGTGACAAAGCCGACGACCGTGTTGCCGTCCTCAGTCACGCCCGTGATCGAGAGGCCGGAGATCGTGCCGAAGTTGATCAGCCCGGTCGTCAGCCAGCTCGCCGGAGCAGAGAGCTGGCCATCGCGGAAGAGCTGCATCGGGCCGTCCCAGGTCTGCGTCCCTGCGTTCCAGTTCCACTGCGAGATCCACGATTCGCCGGCGATGTTGATCGACTTGCCGGTGATCTTGGTGCCGGCATCGTTCATGTACCACTGGTTCGGGCCGGTGCTGGCGGTGACGATGTTGCCGTTGATGTCCTGATTGCCCGGCAGGTACGTGTTCACGTACGCGCTGCCATTCCAGCGCCAGACGATCATGCGGGCGCCGTCGGGGTCCGGGGCTGCCGCGGTGCCGACGTTGTGCTCCTGCGAGCCGAGCACCACGGTGCCGTCGGTGCTGACGTCATACGCCTGCCCGCTGCGGGCGCGCCACGTCTGACTCGAGGTGCGGAACGGCGTCGGCAGGAATGTGCCCACGCCCGTCTGGGTATCCCAGACGTACGGGCGGAAGTACGTGTTCGTCGTGTTGATCGTCGTGCCCGGGGCCGCGGCGTTGTTGTTGTACGTCGAGACGTACGTCTGCCCGACCACATACCGCCCGGTCGAGGACATCCCGAACGCCTGATTGATCGAGCCGCTGATGCCCGGGCCGAAGGTCCGGACCGCCGGATTCGCCGGCCACGACGTCGCACGCAGGAACGTGTTCGTCGTCGAGTTCCACGTCGAGCTCACCAGGGCGGTGTTCGACAGCAGCACCGGCGTGAGCGCGGGCGTCGCCGAATACGGCGGGCTGATCACGCCATTGTTGTTGAAGCCCGAGAGCTGACCCGGCGCCGCGTTGGCCGACTGCGTCGCGATGATCGTGCCATCAGCGCTCACATACCCGCCCGAAGAGCTCGCTGATCCCACCGCCGACTCCGTCAGCGTGTTCGTCGCGCCGTTCCACGTCTGGCGAAACACCGTCGAGAACGAGCCCGCCAGGACGTACGTCCCCGCGCCGTCGGCGTTGCTAATCGACTGAACGCCCTTGGAAGGCGTCGAGATCAACCGAGGCTGCGCCCCAGCCGAACTCGCGAGCAACGCCGCGGTCAGTACGCCAAGATACATCGATCGAGTCTTCATGGTGGGTTCTCCGGGTGCGAGGCCGAGTGAGGGTGATGGGGACTGAGGGTGATGGGAAGAAACGGGTTTCGATCCGGATGGTGCGGAATGACCGGGAGGGCGGGAAAACGCGCAAGACCCGGCATCCAACGCCTGCCGCGAGTAAGGTTATCGTCATTTCGGGCCCGTGCCAGAAAATGCCGAAGATTTCTCCAAAGAAATTTATTGGATCGCTGGATGAGTCGAAGATTGGTGGTACAATCGACCTGATGGCCCGCCGCCGGGACCACACCCGGTGTTTTGACCGATAAGCGTCAGTAATGACAACCATTTCCAGCCAACCCGCCTCTCCCCATCTTGCCAGCGACGGCCAGATTGCCATTCGCGATCTTCGTCGCGCCCTGGTCGCGATCATTGAGTCCGTCGGTGGCGACCCGGGGGTTCCTCAGGAGTTGTCTCGCCGATTCCGCATCGACAAGACGCTGGCCTGGCGGATCAGCCGCGCCGTTCGGGAGGAGGACCCCTGGAGCGCCCTTCAGCACGTTCCGGGCCGGTCGGGGCTGGCCATTTTCCAGGGCGCGATGGTCAAAGCCGGTGCACCCGCCGAGCGAGCGGCCGAGCTGAACGACGCGATCGAACGCTTCGAAGGCTTTGTTTCAACCCACGCCCGCGATCGCGACACCCTCGAAATGATCGTCAGCGTGCCCAAGGGCGGCACTTCCCGCAAGCGGATGGAGGCCTTCCGCAAGTCCGGCTATCAGTGCAACTCATCGCTGCTGGGCGTCCGCGCCACGACGCAGTTCACCGCCCAGTTCCTCTCGCCCAGCCAGACCCCCGGCCTGCTCGACGTCGGCATCATCGGCGGTCTTTTAGAACTCTGCCGCCTGCGGCCC
>JAIEQQ010000276.1 GCA_019747615.1 Phycisphaerales bacterium | reverse complement strand
GCCCCGCCTCGCCGTCGCCCTGGGCGGATACAGCACCGCCACATACCGCCCCTGGGCGTTGAGCTCGATCAGCCCGCCAAGCTCCGTCGTCGTGTCCTTCAGGTCGCGCTGAATCTGTTCCCAGAGCTGCGCCCGCACGCCCGCATCCGCCATCGCATCATCGATGACCAGGACCGTCAGCAAATCCGCCCACGTCAGCGCCGCGCGATGTGACTCAAGCCCCTCATCGGCCCACGATTGCCCGCTGTCCTGCACGCCGACACGCATGTACGTCTTGCGGGCGCTCACCCGCTGGCTCAGCTCGCTGAACAGCGCATCGCGAGAGAGCGACAGCCGCGGGCTGCCGCCGGCCGACGCGAACCGAAGCGCCTCCAGATTCCGCATCGACAACTGCGTCTGATGCTTCGGCACCACGCTCTGCGCAGCGCTGGAAGCCTGCGACCACCACGCCCGGCGCGACGCGCCGTCTGACGACTTGAACCCCTGCCCCTTCTGCATCGCCGCCGCCGGCACCGCATCAAACGAACGCAGCTCCTGAAGCCATTCAAGCTGGCTGGCGGTGAGCGGAATCGCACGCAGTTCTCGCACACACGCGCGAAGGTCCTCGACCAGCGCATCACCGGGCGTGGAATCCGCCGCGAGCATGGTCAGACGGCTTGAGCCGGTCGGATCGATCCGCGTAAGCACTTCCCACGCCGCGGTTCTGGCCCGCTGGGCCCACTGGCGTTCCTGAGCGCCGCCGCCGCTCGGCGGCGTCACAAACACGCGATAGACCACCCGCTCGACGGACTCACCCGGATGCAGCTTGATCAACGCCGCGCGTTCGGATCGCTCAGCATCCGGCCGCCCGATGTTCCGCGCCCACGAGCGCACGATCGCCGGCGTCATCTCCTTCCAGCCCTTGTCCGCCGCGGTCTGGCAGATGTACCCGATCACCTCAAACGACGGCTCCACCGGCAACATCAGCGCGAACATCTGGCGTGTGTCGGCATTGCCCGTGTCCAGCTCGTCTTCGAGCAGCAACTGCATCGCCCGCACGCGCATGTCAATCTGATTCGCCGTCACCCACGCGATGTTCTTCAGCTTCTCGCGGGCCTGAGCCCGATTAACCACGCGCCCCTCATTCCAAAGGTCATCCAGCGCCGCCATCTGCTGACGGAACGTCAGCCGCTCATCCTTCACGCGCTGGTCCGCCGGTCCGCTCGTCGGATCATCCGCCGCGGCTCGCCCGCCGCACCCGCTCAGCAGCACCATGCCAAGTGCCAAGGGGCAAGCGCCGACAACCATCGACCGGAATGACACGCCAAAGAGTGACCCGTTCAACATGCCCGCACTCTAGCAATCACAAACCGCGATCGCCCCCACTCCCCACCCCCCCACCACGCCTTCACGCCATCCCTATGACATCGCGAGCCTCCGGGTCCCATCACCGCAGCGCCGCCGACCCGATCGCGCCCGAGCACCCTAGAATGTTGCGGAGTACCCACCATGTCCGCCAGCACCCCATCAACAACCCCAGGCCCCTCCTCATCGACCGCATCCCCGGCCAGCGCGGCGGACGCCGCGATCGCCGAGCGCGTCGCCAAGGTGCTGTCGCTGATCCGCCCGGCCATCCAGTCCGACGGCGGCGACATCGAGTTCGTCGCCATCACCCCCGAGCGCAAGGTCCAGATCCGCCTCCACGGCGCCTGCGTCGGCTGCCCCTCCAGCCTCGTCACCCTGAAAACCGGGATCGAGCGGAATCTTCTCAATCACGTGCCGCAGATCACGGGTGTCGAGGCGGTTGAGTAGATCACCTGATACCCGTCTGACGCCGATGAGCGATCGCAGCATTTGAATGCGAATTCGCGTATGTAAGCGTCAGTTCGACTCACATCTGAATCTTCTATAACACTTGCGCATCGTCGGCCGGAGCGACGCCGACGCGGATTCTTCGTCCATCTGTGCAGTCCTTCGCCCCCGGTGGTCGTTCTCCACGGTCGCCGCACAATTCGCAGCGGTTGTTCCTTTCATTCGGCCCGCTCTGCGGTATATTGCTTGGGTTCCGCCGCGCCCCCGCGCGGCCACGGGGACAGGAGGTCCGACGCATGTTGGTATTTACTCGACGCGAGGGCGAAGAGATCGTGATCGGCGACCCCAAGAACCCTCTTGGCGTCGTGCGCGTCGCTTCAATCCGGGGTGATCGCGTCCGCATCGCCTTTGATTTCCCGCGCGACGTTCAGGTCAACCGGCGCGAAGTCGCCAACCAGATCGTCGGCGAAGAACCCCCGTCATCGACACCCCATCTCGCCCAGGCCAACGGCACCGCGGGCATCACGCCCGGCGTCACACCGAACGGCGACGCTCGCCCCCCGCACGTCGCTCGCCCCGCCGCCCCCGCTCACGCCCAGAATGTGGTCATCAAGCGCGATGTGATCGGCTCCATCAAGCCGAAGCCGCCCATGAACACCTGACGGGCGCTTCATGACCACCGTCGCCGCCGATCGCCCGCTGCGCTCGGGCCCACGCTCCCACACTCGCACCACGCTCGGCACGATCGGGTTCGCGA
>JAIEQQ010000162.1 GCA_019747615.1 Phycisphaerales bacterium | reverse complement strand
GGCCAGGGCGGCGCTGAAGGCGAGGAATCCGGGCGAGCCGGGCATGAGCGGTGGCATCGGCGCGCTGTCTCCGCCGGCGGCGCGAGCCGCCAGCCCGCTGGACATCGCGATGACCGTGTCGCTGCACGAAGCGTGATTGTCAACGGTGATGCGGTTGAACGAGTTGTCGCTGGCGTTGTCCAGCGCTTGCTGCAGCGCGTTGCTGTTGATCGCGGCGTCGGTGGTGATGAACGCGAGCATCGTGGCGCTTGGTGTCGCGGCGCGCGAGGCGCTGTCCAGTCGCGGGGCGATCATGCCGGCGCCCTTGGCGATCGCGCCGAGGTGGACCTCGAATCCGTCGATCGTCAGCGAGCGGAACGCCGATTTGTGGACGTTGTCGGTGGTCATGATCGCCTGCGCCGTAGACAGGTCCGCCGCGTCGCCCCGTGCGAGACCGTCCACGAGCGTTGGCAACGCATCGACGATCTTCTGCACTGGCAAGAGACGGCCGATTACCCCCGTCGAGCTGGGGATCACGCTGTCGGTCGGACGCGCGAGCAACTTCGCGATCGCCTCGCACGTTCGGCGTGCATCGGCGATGCCCTGTTCACCCGTCGCGGCGTTCGAGTTGCCGGCGTTGATGAGCACAACCCCCGGCGGCGACAGATCGCCGGCGAGTGTGCGGCGTCGCAGCTCGCGCCCGATCAGCACGGGTGCGCCAATGAGCTGGTTGCGCGTGAACGCCATCGCGGTGCCCTGGCGATCGCCCGCGTCGTCGATCAGCTCTCGGACGATCAGCGCGACATCGGGCTTGCCCGACGGCTTGATGCCGGCCTTGGAGGCCGATGCGAGAAAGCCCAGGGGTCGCGTGATGCTCATAATCGTCACTCTCCGGGGAGCGTGGCGCGAGTGGGCTCGTCGCCCGGCCCGCGCAGGTCTTTGTCGATCTGATCTCGCCCGAGGCGGCGGATCAGGTTCTCGCGTCGATTGTCCCTGCTGGCCGGTGTCACGACGAAGCCAAAGGTGGATTCCTGGGTAATGTCGTTGTACCCGACCTTCGCGGCAAGGATGATGCCCGGCAGCTCACGCGAGATGCGGAACGAGACCTCCTGAATCCGCCCCTGATTCGTGTCAAAGGTGCCCTGCGCGCTGAGGGTGTAGAGCTGCGTCAAACGAAGGTCCGCGCCCGCGGCAACGTACGTCGCGTCGCGTGGGTTGAGGAATCGCAGCTCGATAAACGTGCTGAAGTCGCGCGATTGCTCGATGGCGGCGCCGATGGTGCTGCGCGACTGCTGGTTCAGGTCCATGTCGTAAATGGTTGAGCCGGTGATCGCGGTGGCGTCGGTGAGTTGCAGCACGCCGTCGATCGTCACATACTTGCCCAGGGCGCTGTACTCGGGCTTGTCGTCAAAGAAGCGACCGAAGGGCGACTTGCGATCCGCGTCGTTGCTGCTCCAGACGATGTCGGAGTTGAGCTTGAGAAGGTCCACCGAGCGGGAGCGGCCGGGGCCGCCGCGCTGGGTTTGAAAGATCTGCTCGACGCCGGCGCGAACTGTGCCGCCCTCGTTGAGCGCCTCGACGCGCTCGTCGTAGGTCGGCAGCTCGCCTTGGCTGCGGTTTGCGCCGGCGGCCCAGGCGGTGACGCTGGGGTTGATGATGTGCCGGAGGCGGTAGATGTCCAGGGGTGCGAACTCCACGCCGTCGTAGACGCGTTGCATCGTGCTTGAGGCGCGCATTCCGAGCGAGCCCCAGAAGCGGGCGGCGTCCTCGTTGCCGGCGGAGAACGCCTCGAACTTGTCGTCCCACGCGGTCACACGCGCGACGGCGAAGGGCTGAAGTCGGAGCGGGCCGTAGTCGAAGTTCGCCGCGATCTCCTGGCGGGTGTCGGCGCGCATGACGTTGCGGTTGGTGAGTCCGCGTGCCAGCAGCGCGCCCTCGATCGACTGATTCGGCGTCAGCCCCAGCGCTTCGCGGGCTTGCGTGGCGGTCTCAAAGCCCAGCTCCGCCGCCGTGGGCCCGACGAACTGCATCGCCATGCGCGAGACGCGATAGTCGCTCTGCCACGTGATGAGCCCCGGCATCCAGCCGGCGAACAGATCGTCACCGACGCGCGTGTAGCGCAGCTCCGGCAGCTTGCTCACGTTGTACCCGCGGCTCTGCAGCAGATACTCGTTCACGACAAAGTCGTTGAAGTTGTGGCGCACGTCCGCCAGGAACGACGCCTGACCGTCGATGCCTTGCAGCGACAGCGCATTGGTCACTTCGCGGCGTGTCTGGGCGATAGTCTCGAAATAGCCATCGGCGAAGTTCTCATCGCTGATGTACGCGCCCTCGCTGAACAGCGACCAGCCCTTGGACAGAACCCAGCGATCCTCGGCGAGGATGATGCCGCGGACCTCGCCGTTGCGGTCGCGTCGTGCGCCGGAGGCGAGCTGATCGGTGCCGCGATCGTCGGGGACGATGTAGCCGAGCACCGAGCCGGTGTGGGTGCCGGTGCGCCAGTCGCCAGGCGGGAATCCCTTCCGGCACAGCACGAGGCTGTGCTCGAGCGGTTCCTTGGCC
>JAIEQQ010000035.1 GCA_019747615.1 Phycisphaerales bacterium | reverse complement strand
GTTTGACCACACCGGCACCGGCCACCCGCGCGCCTCTGCGTTGATCACCTCGTAATCCCAGTACGCGCCCTTCACCAGCCGCACCGTCACCACGCGCCCGGTCTTGGCCGCCCACTCGCAGATCCGACGCGCATCGGCCTCGCCGCTCCGCAGATACGCCTGCATCGCCAATCCCGCATGGAAATCAATCTCCTCGCAGCAGTGCATGAAGAGCCCGAGCGTGAAGTCCTTCATGGAGTACTGCTCCATGTCGAAGTTCACGAACACGCCCTTGGCCTTCGCCGCTTCAAGAATCGGGCGCAGGCGAGTCATCAGATCTCGCCGCGCTCCGACCGGATCGATCGGGTCGCACCGCGCGCTGAGCGAGCTGATCTTCACGCTCACGTTCGTGCGTGGGATCGCGCCGAGATGGTCACTCTCCAGCCGCTCGTTCTTGGCCCATCCGCTCACCTGCCCCGGCAGGTTGTTGATCAAGTCCAGATACTTGTCGCGATACGCGTCCGCCTCCGCATCGCTCACGCACGCCTCGCCGAGCAAGTCCACGCTGAACGCGATGCCGTCGTTCCAGATCGTCTTGAGATTCCCCAGCGCCCCCGCGGCGTCCTCACCCGCGATGAACTTCCCCGCCATCCCCTCGATCTGCTTGCGAATCGTGCCGACCGCGATCCCCTTGGCCAGCTTGCCCGCCGCGAGCGCCGTCGCGATCACGCCCGGCACCGTCACGCCCGGCTGGCTCAGATAATCCTGCAAGTGGTCGTACACATCGTCGGTGTTCTTCAGCACCGGGAACGCATCGACGAACCTGAACATCTGGACCTTGAAGTTCGGGTCCTTCATGCTCCAGTTCATCAGCGCATCAGAATAAAACGCGCTGCTGAGCAGCCCGGACTTGTGCCCACGCGCACGCTTGAGCATCTCGGTGCCAAACGCGAACGTCTGCGCCTCCAGTTCGCCACCGATCGCCGGCGGCGACGCGGAATCGGCAGAGCCATTGCCCCCGTTGCTCGGTCGCGGCTCCACGCCCGCGGCCCCGCCCTTGCTCGTTCCGGCCACACCCGACTTCGCCCGCGTAAACCAGCTCATGGTGTGCCCTTCCGTTGCTCCGCGACCGCTTGCTTCGCGCGCTGCAGCTCCACATTCACAGCTTCGAGATCGCGTTGATGACTGCGAGCCGCGTTCGCAGCGTCCGTTCGACACTTCGACAGTTGCTCGTTTGTGTCTTGCACGATATTTGCGGTGGTCTTTACGAGCGATTCCGCCCTCGCGAGTGCGATCGCCTGAGAGTTCAGAAGCCAGCCCATCACAACGACGATGGCGAGAAGCACCGCTACCACGCCCGTCGATATCTTGGTTGTCATGCCGAAGCCCCTTGGTGCATCAACGAGGGTATCAGCCGTTCACTCCATCAGCAACCGGTACGCGGCGTCTCCGCTATCCTCTTCCGCTCATGCTCCCCTGCGTCGCAACCATCGGCGTTCTTGACGGCGTCCATCTCGGGCACGCCGCTCTCCTCCGCGCCGCCCGCACCATCGCCGATGCCCGCGGCGTCCAGCGCGTCGTCGCCTTCAGCTTTGACCCGCACCCTCTGGCCGCCCTCCGCCCCGAGAGCGTTCCCCCGCGCCTGACAACTTGGAACCAACGTGAGCGATTCCTCCGCGAAGCCGGCGCAGACGAAGTCATCCGCCTCTCGCCGACGCCCCACCTCCTGGCGCTCGATCCCGCGGAGTTCCTCGCCGGCATCGTGCGGGACCACGCCGTGCGTGCGATCGTCGAAGGGCCGGATTTTCGCTTCGGTCACAAACGCGCTGGCGACGTGCAACTCCTGCAATGGCTCGCGCCGCGACTCGGCTTTGATGCCCACGTCGTGGAGCCTGTCTCCGCAACGCTGAACGATCACTCCATCGTGCGAGCCAGCAGCACCATCGTCCGCTGGCTCCTGTCGAGCGGTCGCGTCGCCGACGCCGCGATCATTCTCGGCCGTCCATACGAACTCGACGCAACCGTCGAGCGCGGCGACCGCCGCGGGCGCACCATCGGCTTCCCCACCGCCAACCTCAAAACCGATCAACTCCTCCCCGCCGACGCCGTTTACGCCGCGCTCGCCACGCTCCCCAGCGGCCGCACCGTCCCCGCGGCTGTCAACGTCGGCAAACGCCCCACATTCCAGAACGCGCCGCCAACGCTCGAGGCGCATCTCCTCCTCGATACCGGGTCAATACAGAGCCGCGTCGCTCGCGCTTGGTCCCCCGTTGAGAACCTGCCTGAGTACGGCTGGCCGCTCCGCCTCAAACTCGTTCACTGGCTTCGCGATCAGATCAAGTTCGTATCACTCGAAGCCCTCACCGCTCAGCTCGAAATCGACTGCGCCCGAGTCGCTGAGATCTGCAGCGCCCCGCCGCGCGCCCATTCCCGCGGTCCGCACGCCACCGACCCATCCGATGCTGCCGCAGCAGTTGTGCGTCCGCATACCCCCCCCCACCCCCGCCGCGGCTGTCCGACAAGGGAAGTGATTTGTCAACCCGCGGACGATCGCGCATCC
>JAIEQQ010000692.1 GCA_019747615.1 Phycisphaerales bacterium | reverse complement strand
GTTCGCGACGGCTGGAATCGCCGCGGATCAACAGGGTTTTCTCGTCTTTCGGTTCGCGGCGTGCGCCGAAGTGCGCCTCGGTCATCACGGTCAACGCATCACGTTCTATCTCTGGAGGTTGTCATGGTCAGTGGTCGTCTGAATGTCTGTCGGTTCGTCTCGGTGGCGGCAGTTCTTGCGCTCTGCGCCGGAGCTTCCGCCCAGACGATCGTGCAGTGGACCTTCAACAACACGCTTCAGAACGTCAACAGCCCGCCGCCGAGCACCGGCATCGGCACTGCGACGCTCGTGGGCGGCGCAACAGCGACGTTCGCAACCGCGTCGAGCCAGGGCGGCTCGACGGACACGACGGTGGCCCCGGGCCTCAACTTCGGCTGGAACACCTCGACCTATCACGCCCAGAGCGTCAACACGCCCCTGCGGGCGGCGCAGTTCGCGGCGTCCACGGTGGGTTATGACAACATCGTGACCACCTGGGACACGCGTCTGTCCAGCAGCTGCTCGCGCTATGTCGAGTACTTCTACTCGATCGACGGCGTGAACTTCGTCCCCACCTCGCCCCGCACGATCTTCGTCGCGCCGAACCTCGGCGACACCTGGGCCAACGGTCGCTCGGTCGATCTCAGCGGCGTGCTCGGCGTTGCGAACAACCCCAACTTCGCCTTCCGCGTCGCGCCGATCTTTGCCACCGTCGGTTGGACGATGCAGATCGCGCCCAACACCGCCTTCGCTGCAAACACTGCGTATCAGCCCACCAATGACGGCTCGTTGTATGGCACCGGTGGCAGCGGCGGCGGCACCTTCCGCTTCGACATGGTCACCATCAGCGGCACCGCCCGGCCCTTTGCGCCGATCGCGGCGGCTGTCACGGTCTCGCCGACCTTTGGCTGCGCCAGCACCGGCACACAGATCACCATCGACGCGAGCATCAACCCCGGCCAGAACCCGGTCTCGACCAATGTCACGGTGACGGCCGACCTCAGCCAGGTCGGCGGCTCGAACAACGCTTCGCTGACCAGCAACGACGGCGGCGCGACGTTCTCCCTGGCCCACACCGTTCCCTCGGGCCTCACCGTCGGAAGCAAGAGCATCGTCATCACCGCTCGCGACGCGGAGAACCGCATCTCGGCCACGACGCGCACGGTCAACCTCGTGGACTGCAACGCCAATAGCGGCCAGCCCGTGGTCATCTCCCAGGTCTACGGCGGCGGCGGCAACCTCGGCCCGCCCGCGGGCCTGGTCAACGCCGACTTCATCGAGATCTACAACCGCTCGGCGAATCCCGTGAGCCTGGATGGCTACTCGATCCAGTACATCGACGCTGGCAACAGCGCGGGCTTCGATGACATCGGCAACCTCGTGCCGCTCTTTGGCACCATCAAGCCCGGGCAGTACAAGCTCGTCCGCTTCAGCGGCTTTGGCGCCACGGGCGCCGCTCTTCCTCCGGCGGACTTCGTGCGCAGCACCGTCACCGGCGGGCTCAGCAGCGCCGCCGGGCGCGTCGCGCTGGTCAACGGCACGGGCCTGATCGGCATCAACTGCTCCGGCAACGCGTCCAACGTCGTGGTGGACTTCGTCGGCTACGGAGCCGCGGCGGTCTGCTTCGAGGGCGCTGGCGCCACGGGCACGCTGACCAACGAGACCGCCGCGATCCGCAAGAACGCGGGCGTGACGGACAGCAACCAGAACTTCGCGGACTTTGCGATCGGGGCACCGAATCCCCGGAACCGCGCCTCGGGCGGCTTCCTGGCGGGCTTCGCCTCTGGCAGCGCCACGCGCCTGTGCAACGGCGAGTCGTTCACGCTCTCGGTCGAGGTCGTCCCCGGCGCTGCGCCGGTGAGCACCGGCATCAGCGTCGTCGCTGATCTCAGCAGCCTCGGCGGCTCGGCGAGCCAGGCGCTGACCAACAGCGGCGGCAATGTCTACACCTTCACGCTCCCGGTCGCCTCGGCGACCGAGGGCAACCAGGTCATCGCGATCACCACCAGCGATGCCAACAGCCGCACGGACGCCACCACGCTCACCATCAGCGTCGGCAACTGCACCCCCTCGCCGGCGACCGTGGTTATCAGCAAGGTCTACGGCGGCGGCGGCTCCAACGGCTCGCTTATCAACGCCGACTTCGTTGAGCTCAAGAACCGCACCGACGCCGCGATCGACCTGGCGGGCTGGTCGATCCAGTACGCCTCGAACACGGGCGTCAACGGCTTCTCGCAGGTCGCGCCGCTGGCGGGCGTGATCCCCGCGCAGGGCTACTTCCTGATCCGCATGAGCCCCGAGAGCAGCGGCCTGCCGCTGATCTTCCCGCCTGACTTTGTGACCACGCCGCTCATCTCGGGCATCGATAACTCTTCGGGTCGCGTGCTGCTTGCGAACAACACCGTCGCGGTCGGCAACGCTGTGACGGGCTCGAACGTTGTGGACTTCGTCGGTTACGGCACCGCCATCACCTTTGAGGGCGTGGCCAGCGCACCCCGCATTAACGCCAACGCCATCGCCGAGCGGAAGAACTTCGGCTGCCAGGACACGAAC
>JAIEQQ010000604.1 GCA_019747615.1 Phycisphaerales bacterium | reverse complement strand
GCCGCGGCCGGCTGCCGTCTCGCATCGTGCGGGCACCGCGTCAGATCGCCCCAAGCCCGCAGATTCGCGCGCAGAGCTTCCCCAGCTTCGCGATCCTGCGCAGCTCCTCGTCGATTTGCTTGGTGCGTCGCGGCACGCAAGTCGGTCCGTTTCAGCAGTGCGTGCTACTTTGGCGCGCTACTTCGACTGAGACGAAGTCGGACACCGCGGCTCTCGTTTGGTTGGTGTGTCGGGCGGTTGCGGGGACAGTGGCGGCGGCAACTATGAAGGCGATCGCGTTGCTGGGCGTTGGGCCTGGAGCAACGGGCAGGCGGGACTCCCGTCCCACGGGTCGGGGCAAAAGCGATCGCCGCCGAGTGCCCGGTCAGGGTCTCGGCGGCGGGGGCCTCGCGTGGGCGATGGCCCAAGGTGACTCTCCCGTCATTCATTCGCCAGCGGCGCGAGCAGAGCGCGGCGTCGGCATCGAGTCTTCAGCCCCCGGCGTGATCAGGTGATCGAGCCCGTATCTCAGCACCTTGCGATTCAACCGGCGACGATCAATCAGCAGCATCTCAGCGGCGCGGCTCTGGTTGCCGTTGGTGGCCTTCAGTGCCCGCATGATCAAGCCGCGCTCGGCGCTTTCCAGCGGGATGATCGGCCCGTCGACCAGATCCAGCTTCAGCGGCTCGGCCGAAACGCCGCGCACGCGATCCGGAAGATCCAGGACATCGATCTCGGCACGCTTGCTAAAGACCACGGCGTGTTCGACCGCGTTTGCAAGCTCTCGCACGTTGCCGGGCCAGTCGTAAGCGGTGAGCACCTTGACGGACTCGCCCGAAAGCCGCTTGACCGGCTCCTCGTAGAGCGCCGCGATCTCACGCAGGAAGTGCTCGCAGAGCGGGACGACATCGGTGCGGCGTTCGCTGAGCTTCGGGGCCGAGACGGTGACGACGTCGAGGCGGAAGTAGAGGTCCTCACGGAACTGGCCGTGGGTGACCATCTTCTTGAGGTCGCGATGGGTGGCGGCGAAGACGCGGACGTTGATCGGTACAGGCTTGACCGAGCCGAGCGGGACAACAACGCGTTCTTGCAGGACTCGCAGGAGTTTGGCCTGGGTCTTGGGCTCCAGCTCACCGATCTCGTCGAGGAACAGCGTGCCGCCGTCGGCGGCGCGGATGAAGCCGATCGTGTTCTGCTCTGCGCCGGTGAACGCGCCCTTGACGTGGCCGAAGAGCTGCGATTCCAGGAGCGTGTCGCGCAGACCGGTGCAATCAACAGCGATGAACGGGTTGCCAGCGCGCTTGCTCTGATCGTGAAGCGTGCGGGCGACCAACTCTTTGCCGGTGCCCGAATCACCACGAATGAGCACAGTGCAATCTTTTTGTGCAACCGCGTGAACGAGTTTGCGAAGCTTGATCATCGCCGGCGAGGAGCCGACGAGACGCGACTCGGGCACGGACGACGGCGTCAATGCCTCAGCCCCGGCCGCGGAGTCATCCGCTGGTCGGTCCGACGAGTTCGAGTTGAATGAACCGTTCATGCGAGGCATAGGAGAGAGAACCAATCCGTAGAAGGACCAGCCACGAGTACCGATGCCCCGACCGGCATCGAAACCCTCTCCTCGCATGTACTACCCACCGGCTGAGAGCTCCCGCCCTTGTCCGGTATCCGCCGCATTTCTCCAAGTGAAGGAAATCTCCCTCCCTCAACTTGGTCCTCGGAATGTACAAGGCCTCCGTGGGGTTGACAACCGAAAACACTCAAACGAACACAGAAACTGGCGATTCGCTCACACGATCTGCACGATTCGTTCACGAGACCGCTCAAACCGACAGTTCCTCCCCATTTTCTCGCCTAGAACGAGGCAAATACCCTCAGTGAATACCCTTTCAGGGGTGGATCAAAGTTCCCCCATTTGACGTACCGGGTCTCGGGCGGCCCCTGGAGGATCCTGGACGACCTTCCCGCCATGCTGGCGAGCACCCGAGCAGGGGGTTCTCGTTGGTTTTTAGCCGCCGACATCGGCGGCGACCGTTTGGACGCCGGGTACGCGGCGAGCGCGGCCGTGCGTCGCCACTCCAACGCAACGACTCAAAGTGCGGGCGACAGGAGTTGAACCTGCACGGGGTTTGAGCCCACGGGATCCTAAGTCCCGCGCGTCTGCCAGTTTCGCCACGCCCGCGGCGGCCCCATCGTAGTTCCCCGCTGGCGCAGGGAGTCGCGACTGCTGAGTCGCGAGCGGGATCGGGCCCTCCGCCGCTGCACGCCTCCGTTTCACGTTCACGTTCATGTTCATGTTCATGTTCATGTTCGTATTCACGTTCGCCTCTGCCGCTATCCTCGGCTCGTGATTGATCGCGACCTTTTACCACTCACGCATCCTTCGGCCGCGCGCGGCTGCCCGACGTTTGTCTTTGTCGGTGGCGGCACCGGCGGGCACATCTACCCGGGCCTTGCCATTGGTGAGCAACTCGAAGCCCTGACCCACTCGGATCGCCCGATTCGGCGCGTGCACGTGTGCAGCGATCGCGATGTTGATCGGCGT
>JAIEQQ010000608.1 GCA_019747615.1 Phycisphaerales bacterium | reverse complement strand
GAGCACGGGCGCACCGGAGCGTGCTTCAGTTCGCGCGATCAGGAAGGTTCTATAACCTTGAGCTCCCAGTGGGGGCGGACGTCCCGTCTGCCTCCCGCCGCACTGGCGCGGCGGCACGCGCGAGCCGACTATCGTGTGCCGATGCGCGTCGTGTACTACTGCGTCAACCTGGACTCTCGGTTCGGCGGCCCGCCGAAGACGACGATCGACCTCGCCGTCGGCATGGCCAACGCTGGGCACCAGGTCGTTCTCATGACCGCCGATGTCGGTGATGCCAAGATTCCAGCCATCGACGCGGCGAATCGCGGGAGCCTCCGGATCGCGGTCACGCCCGGCCCTCGGCTGCCCGGCGCGACGCTGATGCCCGGCGACGCCGCGAAGCATGATCCCCATATTCAGGGGGCAGATGCCCTGCACACCATCGGCGTCTTCGACGGCACGCCGGTCCAGCTCACCGCGCGGGCGCGACGCTTTGGCGTGCCATATCACGTGTCGCTGGCGGGAATGCTGGATGATGACTGCTTCAGCCGGAAAGCGTGGAAGAAACGGCTGTTTATGAGCCTCGTGGGCCGGCGTTGGCTCGCCGGGGCTCGGGCGATTCACTGCACCGCCGAGGAAGAACTGCGGCAATCAAGCCGGTTTTTCGACACGCGGCTGGGCGTGGTGATCCCCAACTTTGTAGACCTCGCGCCATTTGCCACCGAGCCCAATCCATCGCTTGCCGCAGAGCGTTTCGCGTTCCTGCGTTCGCCAACGCCGGTCGTCGTGTTTCTTGGCCGGCTGCACCGGATCAAGAACCTTGAGTTGTTGATCGACGCGGCGGGGGTTTTGCGTCGTCGCGGGGTCGATCTGGCGGTGGCGCTGGCCGGGCCGGGTGAGGAGGCGTATGTCGCGGAGCTCAAGAGCCGCGCGCACGCGGCGGGGGTGGGCGATCAGTTGCACTTCACGGGGCTGGTGTCGGGGGATGTGAAGCTGTCGCTGCTGCGGGCGGCGCGGGTGTTTGCGATGCCCAGTCTTCACGAGAACTTTGGGATCGCGATGGTCGAGGCGCTGCTGGCGGGCACGCCTGCGGTGCTGACCAAGGGCGTGAAGATCTGGCGCGAGCTGGAATCCAGCGGCGGCGCGACCGTCACCGGCGAGACGCCGGAGGCGTTTGCCGATGGGCTGGAGCGGTATCTGCGCGACGGGGCGATGGCAAACACGGCGGGCGAGGCAGCGCGCCGCTGGGGCATGGCGTTTTTGGAGCCCCGCCGAGTGATCGAGCAGTTTGAGGCGATGTACGCACGACGCGGGTGAGGCGCGAGCGTCGATCGCGACTACTATCGGCCCGAGCGATCCGAATCGGCCGGCGGTCCTCGGGTTTGGAGGGCGTGGGAGGATCGTGAGCGCGGTTCGGCGACCAACTCTTTTCGGACGAGACGATCCCCCATGCCCAAACGCAGCGACATCAAGACGATCCTCATCATCGGCGCCGGTCCCATCGTGATCGGGCAGGGCTGCGAGTTTGACTACTCCGGCACACAGGCGTGCAAGACCCTCAAGAGCGAGGGCTTCCGCGTCGTGCTGATCAACAGCAACCCCGCGACGATCATGACCGACCCGGAGATGGCCGACCGGACGTACATCGAGCCCATCACGCCCGAGTGCGTGCGCAAGGTGCTCCAAAAGCAGAAGGACATGGGCGACCCGGTCCACGCGGTGCTGCCGACGCTGGGCGGGCAGACGGCCCTCAACTGCGCGTGCAAGTGCTTTGACGACGGGATCTTTCAGCAGTTCGGCGTGGAGATGGTCAGGCGTTCAAAGACATTTGCGAGAAGCTCGGGCTCAAGCTGCCCAACGCCAAGACGGTGACCACGCTCGCGGACGCGGAGGAGTTTCTCAAGCAGATCGGCCTCCCGGCGATCATCCGCCCGGCGTTCACGCTCGGCGGCACCGGCGGCGGCATCGCGTACAACAAAGACGAGTTCGTGGACATCATCACGCGAGGCCTTCGCGCCAGCATGATCGGCCAAGTCCAGATCGACCAATCGGTCATCGGCTGGAAGGAATACGAGCTCGAAGTCGTCCGCGACAAGAAGGACAACTGCGTCATCGTCTGCGGCATTGAGAACATCGACGCCATGGGCGTTCACACCGGTGATTCGATCACGGTCGCGCCGATCCAGACGCTGAGCGATCGCGAGTATCAGGCGATGCGAGACGCCTCGATCGCGATCATGCGCGCAGTCGGTGTTGAGACCGGCGGCAGCAACGTGCAGTTCGCAGTCAACCCGAACCCCAAGCCCGGCCCCGACGGCGTCAAGCCGTTTGAGATGGTCGTCGTTGAGATGAACCCGCGCGTGTCGCGCTCCAGCGCCCTGGCCAGCAAGGCCACCGGCTTCCCGATCGCCAAGATCGCGGCCAAACTCGCGGTCGGCTACACGCTCGACGAGCTGCGCAACGAGATCACTGGCAGCACCAGCGCGTGCTTCGAGCCGGCGATCGACTACGTCGTGACCAAGATCCCGCGCTGG
>JAIEQQ010000020.1 GCA_019747615.1 Phycisphaerales bacterium | reverse complement strand
GGGGGAGCGGGGGGGGCGGGGGGGGCGGGCGTGGCGCTCATGGCCAAGGGTACGGAGAGCGCAGCACCCCGCACGCAGCCCGCCCGAGCGGCGGCGTATTCTTGATCTATGCCGCAGTCACAAGGCGAGATCGAACGTTCGGGCTCGCGCGATGCTCAGCGCGCGCGGGGCGACTCGGAGATCCCGCCGGGCGCGATGCTCGCGCCGACGACGACCGACGAGCAGCAAGCGGCCCGCGGCGTGGTGGTGCGCGTGGTCCGCATGACCTTCGTCACGCTGCTGATGACCGTCACGCTGCTGTTCATCCTGCGCGTCGATACGACGCGCCCAAACTCGTCGGACTCCGGCAGTTTCACGGTCGTTGAGTGGTGGTTCATCCCGCTCACGCTCTCGCTCATCCTGTCGGCGTGTGTGATCGGGATCGAGGTGATCGCGCCCAAGCGCATCCGCATCATCTCGGCGTTGCTCTTTGGCGTGCTGGCGGGCTTGCTCGCGACGTTTGCGCTGGGCTTCATCATCGATCTGCTGGCGCGCACGTACGAGATCAAGTCCGACGAGATGATCTTCGCCGCGAAGGTGATCTTCGGGATCTGCTTCTGCTATCTGGGTGTCGCGATCGTGACGCGGACGCAGGACGACTTCCGAATGGTGATCCCGTACGTGGAGTTTGCCAAGCAGATCCGCGGGCCGCGCCCGATGGTGCTCGATTCCAGTGCGCTGATCGACGGGCGGATTTTGGAGCTGGCGGGGACGGGGTTTATTCAGGTGCCGCTGGTGGTGCCGCGGTTTGTGCTGGCGGAGCTTCAGAAGCTGGGAGACTCTTCGGATCGGCTGGTGCGCCCGCGGGGCAAGCGAGGCTTCGACACGGTCGCTCGGCTCCAGCGCATCCGGGGCGTTGATGTCATCATCGACGACACGCCGATCGAGGGCGTGTTGGTGGATCAGCGGCTTGTCGAGCTTGCCAAGATGCTGCCGGGTACACTGGTGACGACCGACAACGGCCTGCTCCGCGTCGCGGAGATTCACGGCGTCTCGGTGCTGAACATCAACGAACTGGCGGCGGCGCTGAAGCCGACGCTGATTCCCGGTGCTCGCGTGAGCGTGCTGATCGCGAAGGCCGGCGAGCAGCCGGGCCAGGGCGTGGGGTATCTGGATGACGGGACGATGGTGGTCGTCGAGGGCGCGCAGTCGCGGCTCGGCGAGCTGGTGCCGGTGGATGTGAGCACGTCGCTGCAGACCTCGGCTGGGCGGCTGATCTTTGCGCGACCGGTGGATGCGCCCGAGAGCGGGGCGGCGGCGGATGCACAGGCAGACGTCCGGGTTTCGCAGCCATCGGTGCGCGGGCTGCCGGGGGCGGAGGTTGGTGCGCCGGCTTGTGGTGGTGGTGGTGGTGGCGCGGCTGTGGACGGGAGTGATCGCGTGCGGGGTGATGAGGCCGGCGCGGATGCGGATGTCGAGTCCGATGTCGTGGGCGGTGGCGGTGAGCCGGGGATTACGAATCCGCTGCGGGTGCGGCCGCCGCAGGGCGAGCCGATCAAGCCGTCGCCGTATCCGCCTGAGCGCGGGCCGCGGAATCCGAATCGCAATCCGCGCCGTTGATCGGCGACCCCTCTCGGAGAGAGGGGGTACCCAGAGGCACGAGAGTCAGTGGTGATTGAGTCTGACCATGCCGAGATACAAGCTTGTGATCGCGTACGACGGGACCGGCTTTTGCGGGTGGCAGCGCCAGGAGCCCGCGGCGGCGTTTGGCCCCGGGGGCGCAGAGCGGCCGTTGGCTGGCGAGGTGACCGAGGCGGGTGAGATCGCGCGGGCATCGGCGATGTTCACGCCGGCGTACTCGACGCAGACGCCGCTGATGGAGTCGGTGCGCGATGGGCGGGTCGCGCTGCGGACGGTGCAGGGGGTGATCGAGCAGGCGGTGCGTGGCGTCGTGCGGGAGCACGTGGAGGTGATGGGCGCAAGCCGCACGGACTCGGGCGTTCACGCGCGTGGGCAGGTCGCGGCGTTCACCTGCTCGCCGCGTGAGGACGCGACAGCGGCGGGGGCGGTTGGCGAGTGCGGGGCGGGCGTTGAGGTGGAGGCGGCGCCGGTGATCAAGGGTGTGGGGTGGCCGCGGGAGCGCGGGGTTGACAAGCTGGTGATGGCGTTGAACTCGAGGTTGCCGGCGGACGTGATGGTGCTGAGCGCCGAGGCGGTGGATCCGCTGTTTGATCCGATTGGCGATGTGACGAGCAAGGGGTATTCGTACACGTTTCACGTCTCGCGCGAGAGACCGCTGTGGGACAGGCATCTGGTGCATCATGTTTGGAATGATCGCGCGTTGAACATCGAGGCGATGAACGAGGCGGCGGCGATGCTGGTGGGTGAGCACGACTTCGCGGCGTTCGCGGCGGCTGGGCACGGGCGGTTGTCAACGGTGCGGACGGTGTTTGCCTGCCGCGTGTTGCCGGTGGTTGAGGGGGCGGGTGATGTGCGAGCGGGCGAGGAGCGATCCGACACGCGGCGCGTGCG
>JAIEQQ010000703.1 GCA_019747615.1 Phycisphaerales bacterium | reverse complement strand
TGGCGGAACGGCAGACGCAGCGGATTCAAAATCCGCCGCCCTTTAAAGGCGTGCAGGTTCAACTCCTGTCTCGGGCATTGATCGGATGGCGCGGAACAATCGGACGGATCGCGGGTCGAACGCGAGCGGCCGAGCGCGTGCAGAAAGAAACAACCCCGGAGTGATCCGGGGTTGCTTTACAGGTGGGAAACTCGAGATGTCGGCGCGGGGAGGTCAGGCCCGAGCCACGCGCGATTACGCGCGACGACGACGCTTGGTCGCCAGGATGCCGAGGCCCATTAGCGCCGCGGCGCCGGGCGAAGGGATCCGAGCGATCGAGACGTTGTCAAGTCCGAAGTCATTGCCGGCGTTCGAGAGCGAGCCGAGGTTCTGGATCGTGAGCGTGTCTTCGCCGGTGGCGACGAACGTGCGGGTGTAGGTGGTCCACGTCTCTTGGCCTGAGGGCACCGGGGTCAGGGTGATGTCGTCACCGAGGCTGGAGAGGTTGTGGGTGAAGCGGATGTTGGAGATCTGGGGGAATGGCGGGTCGGCGGCGAGGGTGAGCATGGCGACGGAGATGGAGTATTGCACGCCGACATCCAGGCCGAGCAGGCGGACGCGGTAGGCGTTGCCGGTCTCGTTGGAGAAGCCGTTGTAGATCGCGTAGGCACCTTCGGGGTTGTTGTCGGCGTCGAAGCTCGTGGTGAAGCTGTTGTGAACGTCTCGGGCGCGGTTCACGACGCTGAAGAAGCCGGCGTCCATGTCGCCCGGCGTGCCGATCGTCCAGTGCGTGAAGCCGGTGGTGGCGCCGGTGTCGAAGGTTTGGGTGGCGAGGTTGGCGTTGGTGTTGCCGCTGAAGTCATCGGTGAAGACGACCTGAGCGTTCGCGGCTCCGGCCAGCGACATGAGTGAAAGGGCGGCGATGGCGAGTGCGGACTTCATCTTGGTGGTCTCCGGTGTGCGGCTGTGTGACGGGGTGACACTCGAACATGCCTTGCACACGGCGCGGCGTCGAGCAATGCGCGCGTGAAAACACGAGGCGCAGCCGCAGGGTTTGCCCAGTTTCGCGGAGCTTGCCCGGCTTGAGGGCGAGAACGCGCGCCGGGCGGTCCGAGAAGTGGTTGGGGCGGCGCGGGCCGCGCCGCGGGGTGCTTGGGGCGCTATCCTCTGCCTCCTCGATCGCTCGTGACGACGTTCGCGTGCAATCGCGGCCAATTACACCCGCCCAAAGGCACTCACCCTCCTCTTCGAAAGGTTTTGTCATGGCCGATCAACCGCAGCAGCAGCAGGTCCAGCTTCAGATCAACGACGCTCAGATGACGACCACCTACGCGAACACGATTCGCACGTCCACGACGATGGACGAGGTCGTGCTGGACTTCGGCATCAACATGCCGACGCCGACGCAGGACAATCGCCCGACGCTGCGGTTTGACGTGAACAACCGCGTGGTCATGAACTGGAAGGGCGCCAAGCGCCTTGCGATCAGCCTCGGCCAGGTCATCCGCCAGTTCGAGCAGGCCAACGGCGAGATCCCGCTCGATCAGCCCCGCCCCGCGCAGGCCCCCGAGGGCGGCCCGCGTCTGAGCAACTGATCGTCGGCGTGCGCCAAGCGACAGCACGAATAGCGATTACACGCGGCCCCGGCGAATGTCGGGGCCGCGTTCGTTTTGTAGTGCTGAGCGATGAGCGATGAGTGCTGAGTGCTGAGCGGGGAATGTACACGGAGAGCGCGGAGGGGCGCGGAGGCACACGGAGGGGGAAGAGAGCTGTCTGCTGTCTGCTGTGTGCTGTGTGCTGAATCAGATCTGCTGACAACTGACAACTGACAACTGATGGCTGAAGGCTGAAGGCTGAAGGCTGAAGGCTGAAGGCTGAAGGCTGAAGGCTGAAGGCTCAACGCTGACTACTTCTTCTTGTCGCCGACGAAGCGCACCGCGAGCTGGGCCTCGGCCCACTTGTCTTTGTTGCGGCGATCGGGGCCGTTGTAGAAGAACGCGCGAGCGTCTTCGTTGACCGCTTCCCACTGCGGGTTCGCGGCGAGCCATTGTTCAAGCTGGAGGACCGCGTCGGTGGTGCGGGCCAGCGCATAGCCGCCTTGCATGCCCATCGAGACGACGGTGACGGGCTCGGCATCGAGGACGACGACATTGGAGTTGCGCTCGTCTTCGCCGGTGGGGCCTTGATCGGTCGTGCGATAGAGGAAGGCCATGTTCCACGCCGAGGGACCGATGGGGCGCTCTTCCTGGTCGATGCGGGTGCGGAGGTTGGAATAGTCCATTTCCACCGGCGAGGTCATCGCGATGTCGCGGCGTTTGATGTGGTTGAAGAGCGGGAAGAAGGCGAGGTTGCTGGCCATGTCCGGGCTGACGGTGCCCGAGACCTGCGCGCGGCGCACGACGGGGTAGCGCTTGAGCTCAATCGCGCCGGGGGGCGTGGGGGCGGGGTAGCCGACGGGCAGGGGCGTGTCGATGAGGGCGGTGCCGAAGGCGAAGGCGTCGCCGCGACGTTCGACTTGGGCGGTCATGTC
>JAIEQQ010000450.1 GCA_019747615.1 Phycisphaerales bacterium | reverse complement strand
TTCGCCATGGCGCAGATGGAGAAGTTGGCGTCGGGAGAATCGACAGGGATGTGGAGGGCGACCTTGTTGTGATCGAGCCACTCTTCGATGCGGCGGTTGATGCGGACGTGCTCGAGGACTTTGGAGATGCCGGGGACGCCCATGACGGCGTGCTCGCCGGTGCGCTCGATGATGGTGGCACCGGCGGCTTCCATCTTGCGCCCGCCCCAAGCGTAAATCGGCAGGGCCGGCCAGCGACGGCGCAGCTCGGCGATGACGACGGACGCGTGGTCATCGCCAGAGGGCTCGAAGGCGGTGAAGAGGATGCCTGAACGAGCGGAGCCGGACGAGGTGTGAGGGGAGGGGGGCAAGGCGGATTGTTGGCAGGGCGGGAAGGGCAAATCGCAAATGGCAAGTTTGCAAATGGCAAATAAAGTCGGACCCCTTCGGGATTGGTGCTGAGGCGTTTGGACGGTTGCCCACGGCACCGACCTGAGGACAGGTCGGTGGCACGAGGACGAAGTCAGGTCGGCGTCACGGCTCGGGCAGCAGCAGTCCTTGGATCGGCAGTGCGCGTGGGCGGGTTTCGATCTGCACCACCGGTGGAAGGGCTTTGACGCTCTTGACCTGCGCCTGCTCGAAGCGAGAGAGTGTCGGCGCGAGGCGGGATTCGTACGAGCCGACGAAGGCGTTGTAGCTCGTGAGCACGCCCTCGAGATTGCGGCCGAGTTTGGCGATGTGTTCCATCGCGACCGCGGCCCGCTCGTGCAGCTCGCGACCGAGCTCGAAGAGCTCTTCGGCCTGCTCGGCGAGGTTCGCCTCGCGAAAGCCCACGGCGACGGCGCGCAGGATTGCGATCAGCGAGCTTGGGCTGGCGATGATCACGTTCTTCGATGCGGCGATGTCGAGCAGGTCCGGGCGCTTTGAGAGCGCGGCGTCGACGAACTGATCGCCGGGCATGAACATGACGACGAAGTCGGGCGAGCCGGCGTAGTCGGCGTAGTAGTTCTTCTCGCCGAGCTTGCCGGCCTGCGAGGCGACGCCGTCGGCGAAGCGTTGGAGGTGGGCATCGACGATGTCGGGGTCGGTGGCTTCGATGGCGTCCAGATACGGCAGCAGGTTGGCCTTGGCGTCGACGACGAGCTCGCGCCCGACGGGGAGCTTGACGATCATGTCGGGGCGTTTGGCGTTGCCGCTGGAATCGACGGCGTGATTCTGTTCGACGAAGTCGCAGTAGGAGCGCATGCCGGCGAGCTCGGCGACGCGCCTGAGCTGAACCTCGCCGTAGCGCCCGCGGACTTTGGGGGCGCGCAGGGCGTTGACGAGGCGGGCGGTCTCGGCGCGGAGGTCGGCGCCGCCGCGGTTCAGGGCGTCCATCTGGGTGCGGATCTCGACGAAGCTGTCGGCGCGCTGGCGCTCCATCTCGGTGAGCTTCTGGTCGGCGCGTTTGAGCGATTCGGCGATGGGGGTGACGAGGCTCTCGACGGCACGCTGGCGTTTCTCGAGCTCGGCTTTGCTCTGCTCGCTCATGGCGCCCAGGCGTTCGGTGGCGAGCGTGAGGAACTGCTGGCTGCTGCTCTTGAGGTGCTCGGCCGAGAGCGAGGCGAACTGCTCTTTCACCCGCTCGACAGTCTGGCGGTGCTCCTTCAGCATGGCCTCAACGTTGGCCTTCTCGCTCGTGAGGATCGCGCGCTCGCTCTCGATCTTCGCGTTGAACGATGCGTTCAGGTGCGTGAGCTCGCGGGCGTGCTGGGTGCAGAGCGAGGTTCGCTCGGCGACTGCGCGAGACTCGATCTCCTTGACGTGGCGCGCGTGGGACTGTTCGAGATTGATGCGATCGGCCTGGCGCTCGGCCTCGACACGCTCAAGGCGGGCGCTCTGCGCCGCCAGCTCGCCGATGAGATCGTTGAGGCGGTCCTGTGCGGCGGTCATCGCGTCGTTCAGCTCGCGCTCGCGGGCGTCGAGGGCGACGATGCGAGTGTCGGCGGTGGCCCGCGCGGCGTCCGCGGCGACGGCCCGCGAGAGCAACTCGGCGCGCGTGTACAGCAGCCAGCCGACCGCCGCCAGGAGCAGGAGCGTGACGACGATGAGGATCAGGTGCAGAGCATCCATGTCGCTGAGGATAGCGAGTGGCTGATCGCATGGAAGGGCTTTATTTGGTGTATCGCCGTCTGAGCGTCGGAGGACTTGATGTCGAGTGGTGGGCGTCCCACGGCCTGTCAACGGGTGGCCGCGGGTGGATTGGGTGGTTGTGTCCGACTGCCAACTTGACATCCAAAGGCGACGCGACGTGGGATGGGTGGCAGGAGCGGGCGCGGCGGCTGGTGCGAGATCGCCCGTTGGAGGCTGGTTTTGTCGGGTCGGAGGGGCAAAACGGCGGGCAGGGATCGCAAACGGGTGGTCGGGCGGGTCGAAAATCAGGCATCGCAGTTGCCCCTGCACCTCGCGATGTACTTCCGGCGGCCACAACGCGACGGCGATGCCAAACCCCCGATTCCCCATGCGGGTGCC